>VGSD01000017.1 GCA_016875155.1 Deltaproteobacteria bacterium
AACCTAACAACCTAACCCCTAACCTTTTGGAGTGAGTTATGGGAGGAAGAATCCAGAAGGTGCCAATATGAAGCCTCCAGGGGGATTTAAATTCCCTTTGGAGGTGCCTTACTTGGTCTCGCCTTTCACAAATTAGACTACATCTGAGAATAAGTCGCAAAATATTTCTTAAACCTAAAACTGGAAGGAGGGATTGCCATGGTGCGAAGAATAATCATTTCGTTATTCATGGTGGTGGCAGTTTTTTCTTTTAATTCAGCAGCAGCCCAAATCACAATTGTTGGACAAAATAATCCAACCGTTGACCTGCAGGCAGTTCAGAGAGCTGTCGATCAAGGGGGAATCATCAATCTGAAAGGAACATTTGACTTTGGGGATAAAGGAAGAGTGAATATCACAAAGGATGTGAAGATTGTCGGTGAAACAGACCAAAAAGGAGGTCCTGCAACTAAGATTAAAGGTGGATTCTGGACTTTTCATAGCCCGCTGCCAGCAAAATCACCACCAGAAGCTCCAGGGCCAAAAATCACCATTCAATCTATCCATTTTGATGGAGCCTTATGGGGTCCTGTCAATCTCGCTTACAGCAGTGGCGCAACAATATCTGATAACAAGATAACGAATGTTAGGCCATTCCTCTTTGAGCAACCAGTATCTGGTATGACAGGGGTGAGTTTACAGCACGGGATATATTGTGGCCCTCGTATAACCCAAGCGATGCTCCCACCGGAAAAACGCACATATACACCTGATGTCTTCACAGGGAATTTGAAAATTTCAGATAACGAAATTGATGTAGCCAATGACAATCCTATCAAAACTATGGGGCAGGGAATATTTGTTGTCTGGACAAAAGGTGCCACTATGCAAATCTCTAGGAATACCATTTACAATTGCTCTAGAAACTCGATAGAAGTAGTGGACAATTATCTTGACAAAGATGGAAACGGTATGGTCATCATTCAAGACAATAAGATAGTAACGTCACAAGAGGGAATTCCAATTCCTTCACCACGGACGCCGAATGGTATCGTGGCCGGATGGTTTTTTGACCCTGCAGGGGCTATGGATCCAAAAAGAAACCCCAAATATATCGTTATTAACAACGCTATTAGGGCACGTGGCCAGACATCAATGGGTATTTTTGTCCCATCAGATAATGCGGTAATAAGCAATAACGCAGTGCTTGCAGAAGGATCTGAAGCTTGGGGGATAATACATTTTACCTCTAATTGTTATATAGCCCACAATAGGATTGAAGGGAGGGGGGCACATGCAATTCAAATTGTCCCAATGAGAGGCCAGCTGGGAAGTAAGAATTTCCTCATTGGAAATGATTTCAGCCAATTTAAAGCCTCACGTTGTGATATTGCCCTCGAAAAAGATTCAAAATACAATGTGGTTGGTGGTAGCTCTGGAACTGTTGTTGATCAGGGGTCAGGAAACCAGATAGAAGGGCTAAAGTCAGTTGCAAAGTAATTTGGAGTAAGATGGCCAAGCATTATGGTAGATTCTGATTAGGAAATGTGGAAGGCAGGGTGGCATTAATAGCCCTGCCTTTTCTATTCAACCTTACGATCAATAATCCTCAGTCTTGAGATATTACCCAAATTAAGGAGTAGTAGGTGTGAGTTTGGAGGAAAGGTAAAAGACCTTTGTAAAAACTGGGGTTTTTTTATACCTTTCATCTATACGATTTAAACTTACACCAAGTCAGGAATCTCATTCTAATGAATGTCCGCGTGGTAGCTCTGGAGGGGGCGGACAGTGCCTTTTCCCTGACGGGAAGCGGCTATACCTTTGGCGGCTGCGATGGCCGCGGCTAATGTGGTGATGTAAGGAATCTTATATTTGATCGCTGCCTTCCGAATATAAGAATCATCTTCTTTGCCGAGCTTACCACTGGGCGTATTGATCACAAGCTGAATCTCCCTGTTCATAATCCCATCGACAATGTTGGGTCGCCCTTCGTGCATTTTCAGAATAGGCTCGGATTCGATCCCATGCTCTGCGAGAAATCTGCTGGTACCGTTGGTTGCTTTTATTTTAAAACCCAATCTGTAAAATTCCTGAGCGACATCGAGAACTGCCGGTCTCTCTTCTTGCGCAACTGTGATTAAAACCGTTCCTTCGGAGGGAAGCATCTGCTGGGCCGCCTCTTCTGCCTTAAAAAAAGCGAGGCCAAAGGAATCTGCCATTCCTAATACCTCTCCGGTGGAACGCATCTCCGGCCCTAAGATGGGGTCCACTTCGGGAAACATATTGAAAGGGAAGACCGACTCTTTGACGCCAAAGTGTCTGATAAATTTTGGTTTGAGATTGAGAGAACTCATTTTTTTACCAAGCATCAACTGAGTGGCCAATCGTGCCATTTGGATGTTACAGACCTTCGAAACGATGGGTACCGTACGAGAGGCACGAGGGTTTGCTTCCAAGACATAAACCCGATCGTTGGCAATGGCATATTGCATATTCATTAATCCGATGACGTTGAGTTCGGTTGCGATCTTCTTCGTATAGTCATAGATGGTCTCCGAATGCTTGGGTGGGATGCTGATGGGCGGGATGACACAGGCAGAGTCTCCGGAATGGATGCCAGCCAGTTCGATATGCTCCATCACCGCCGGAACAAAGGCACTGGTTCCATCGGAGATGGCATCTGCCTCAGCCTCGATGGCGTTTTCTAAGAATTTGTCAATCAGGATCGGCCGCTCTGGTGTCACACCCACAGCCGCTGCCACATACTGTTTGAGCATTTCCTCATCATGAACCACCTCCATGCCCCGTCCTCCCAGGACATAAGAAGGCCTGACCATGAGAGGATAGCCGATTCTCTCAGCCACTGAAATCGCCTCCTTGAGATTGCTGGCCATGCCTGATTCTGGCATTGGAATCCTTAATTTAGCCATCATCTGGCGGAAACGATCGCGATCCTCTGCGAGGTCAATCGTCTCAGGTGATGTTCCGATAATCTTGACTCCGGCCTGAGCCAATTCATTTGCAAGGTTGAGGGGAGTCTGGCCTCCAAACTGAACAATCACCCCTTCGGGTTTCTCTTTTTCATAGATGCTAAGAACATCCTCTACGGTAAGTGGTTCAAAATAGAGTTTGTCGGAAGTGTCATAATCCGTTGAAACGGTCTCCGGATTGCAGTTGACCATGATGGTCTCATATCCTTGATCACGCAGAGCAAAGGCAGCATGCACACAACAGTAATCGAATTCAATCCCCTGCCCGATACGATTTGGCCCTCCTCCCAGAATCATGATCTTGGGCCTGTTGCTGACCTTTACCTTATCTGGAGCATTGTAGGTTGAGAAATAGTAGGCGGCGTTTTCCACACCGCTGACCGGCACAGATTCCCAGCCCTGAACCACGCCCAGAGCGATACGCCGTTGTCTAATTTCTTTTTCAGATAGGCCAAGGAGTTTAGTGAGATAGCGGTCTGAAAAGCCATCTTTCTTTGCCTTTATCAATAACTCATCGGGAAGGGTTTTACCTTTATACTTAAGAATCTTTTCCTCCAGTTCCACCAGTTCTTTCATCTGTACGATGAACCAGGGTTTGATATAGGTTTTATTATGAATATCCTCTACGGTGGCACCTTTGCGGAGGGCTTCGTACATGATGAACTGCCTTTCACTCGAAGGCTCGGCTAAAAGGCCCATGAGTTCATCAAGACTCTTTTGATGAAAATCCTTAGCAAAGCCGAGTCCATAACGGCCGGTTTCAAGGGACCGGATCGCTTTCTGAAAAGCCTCTTTGTAATTTTTGCCAATACTCATGACTTCGCCCACGGCGCGCATCTGTGTGCCGAGTTTGTCGTGGGAATTCTTAAACTTCTCAAACGCCCACCGGGCAAATTTAACCACCACATACTCTCCCGATGGAGTATATTTTTTCAGTGTTCCCTCTCGCCAGTAGGGGATTTCGTCCAGTGTCATTCCGGCAGCCAGCTTTGCTGAAATTAAGGCGATTGGAAAACCTGTTGCCTTTGAGGCGAGGGCAGAGGATCGAGAAGTTCTGGGATTGATTTCGATCACTACCACCCTGCCGGTCTCGGGGTCGTGAGCGAACTGAATATTGGTGCCACCAATCACCTGAATGGCTTCGACAATGTCATAGGAGTATTTCTGAAGACGTTTCTGTAATTCCGGAGAGATCGTAAGCATTGGAGCCGTACAATAGGAATCTCCAGTGTGGACACCCATGGCATCCACATTCTCAATAAAGCAGACGGTGATCATCTGGTTTTTTGAGTCCCGAACCACTTCGAGCTCCAGCTCCTCCCATCCAAGTACCGATTCCTCAACCAGGATCTGACCGACCAGGCTTGCTGAGATACCACGGCTGGCAATCGTTCGCAATTCCTCCACATTATAGACTAACCCTCCCCCTGTCCCTCCCATGGTGTAGGCTGGGCGGATGACCACCGGGTAGCCGAGTTCTGCGGCGATCTCCTCAGCTTCTTCCACGCTAAAGGTGATTTTGCTTTTTGGCGTTTCAATACCCAGTCGATTCATGGTTTCCTTGAAGGCTAACCGGTCCTCTCCGCGTTGGATGGCATCAATATCCACGCCAATGATCTTTACTCCAAACTGCTTTAGAACGCCGGTTCGTGACAGTTCCGAAGAGAGATTCAAGCCTGTCTGCCCTCCAAGATTCGGCAGTAAGGCATCGGGCCTTTCCTTTTCGATAATATCCTTCATCCTTTGGAGGTTAAGCGGTTCGATATAAGTGACATCGGCCATACCCGGGTCTGTCATAATCGTTGCAGGATTTGAATTGACCAGGACGATCTTATATCCCAGGCCCCGAAGGGCTTTGCAGGCCTGGGTGCCGGAATAGTCAAACTCACAAGCCTGACCTATGATAATAGGACCTGATCCGATGATCATCACTTTCTTGATGTCGTCACGTCTCGGCATAAAGGTTCTCCTTGGAAATGGGCTGTAAAGGTAGTTGATTGGAACTTGATTTGACCGAAGGAAGTATAGTTTGGCTGAACAGGAGTGTCAAGACAAAAAGAAGGGATTTCTTGGGAACCCAGAAATCCCTGATTACAGTCCTGCCTGCCGGCCCCGGTCCCGACCGAGGGCGGGGTAGGCAGGGATTTAAAAACTGATTACACAGATTAGAAGGAGATGGAAGAAAGCCTACAAAGTTCATAGAAATTTAACTAAGAGGGCAATGATCAAAGCAATAAGGCTTCCTGCTACTACTACCCAATCGGACCATCTGAAGCGAGGTTCGTAGCGGAAACGTCGGCCTGATATTCCGAAACCCCGTGCCTCCATCGCCTCTGCCAGTTCATCGGCAAATTTGAATGATTGAATCAGTAGGGGCCCCGCAAGCGCAGGCAGGTGGAGAATGCTTCTCAGGCCTCCTTCAATGGGAATGCCTCTTGCACGCTGGGCATCACGGATATTTCGAGTACGGCGGATGAGAACTGGGATAAATTGCATGGATGCAGTCAATACGAAGGTGAAAGGGTAAGGAAATCCTATCTTGAGCAGTCCATTGGAAAGGATTTCAGGCGGGGTCGTCTGGAAGAAGAGAAAGAAGACCACACCGATCGTAAGCAACCGGAGTCCTGAGATGATTCCTGTTGTCAGGTCAAAGGCAAGCCAGGCGATGAGGAAAAAGGTGAGGACGGCAAAGCCTAAACCTTTTAAGAAATTGAACCAAGGCCGAAAGAGGTGAAGCGAGAGAACAAAGGCGACCAATATCACCAGGGAAATGATGAGGAAGGCCCATTGACTGAAAGTCATCAATAGAACCATAGCCACAAGCGCAAGTACAAGTTTGGATCGGGGATCGAGAATCGATTGTTTCAATTCTTATTCTCCTCTAATCGTTTGATGGCCTGGATCAATTGAAATTGCTGGGTGGGCCTGAGCCCGGCTTTTGACATGGCGGTTGCTTCCTCCATCACTCCATCCGGAGATCCATCCGCAATGATCTTTCCATCTGAAAGGATGAGCCAACGATCTGCGTGCTCGGCTGCAAATTCGAAGTCATGGGTTACAAAGATAACGGTTTGTCCTTCCTCCCGTAGCTGGTGAAGATAAGAGGTCAATTCCCGGCGATAAGGTTCGTCCTGTCCGGCGGTAGGCTCATCAAGAACGATCAGGTCGGGCTTGACAGATAAGGCAGCCGCAAAAGAGACTCTCTTCTTCTGCCCCTCACTCAGAGCAAAGGGAGAACGATCGAGGAAGGGAAGAAGTCCAAATCGGTCGAACAACCCGTCACACCAGAGCGGGTCATAAGAATGAAATATCTTTGGACCTGTCAGAACCTCCTCTCGCACAGTGGGCCGAAAGATCTGGTCATTCGGATTCTGCCAGACCAGACTGACATTCCGGGAGAGTTCTGAGACGGATTTTTTCCGGGTGTCGGAACCAAAGATTCTTACGAGACCCTTCTGAGGTTTGAGCAGACCATTTAAATATTTTATCAGCGTAGTTTTGCCAGCTCCATTTCGACCCAGGAGAGCAACAGATTCTCCTTTCTGGAGTTTGAGGTTAATTCCGCGAAGAAGGGGAGTACCGTTGTAATTAGACCAAAGGGCTTCTATCTCAACCACTGGATGCGTTGTTTCTGTACGAGGAACAAAGGGATTGAGTGACTGTTTAATGAGGTGCTGATAGAATGGAGTTAAAAGATTCTGAGCTTTTAGTTCCTCTATTGCTTTTTCTATATCAAAGACCGTTATCTTGAGACCGAAATCCCTGAGGAGCCGTAACAGTGGCGGGAGGTTGAGGCCATAGCCAGAAATATCTCCGGAAAGAACCTGATGGGGTGGGCCCTCTGCAATACTTCTTCCTCGATTAAAGATGATGATCCGATCTACGTCTTGAATAATTTCATGAAGCCTGTGCTCAACGATGATGATCGTGATCCCTTCGGACTTCAGCGACCGGAGAATTTTTCTAAGCATCTCTGTTGCTTCGGGATCGAGGTGTGTAAAGGGTTCGTCAAGAAGAAGAAGTCTGGGGCGAAGAGTGAGAATGGCTCCTAGAGCAACCCTCTGTTTTTCACCGCCGGAGAGGGTATGGGGTGAGCGGCCCATGAGGGAATCAAGTTCTGTCAGGTTGCTTGCCCAGGCCAACCTCTTTTCAATTTCAGACGATTCTAATCCCAGGCTCTCCAAGCCATAGACCATTTCCGCCTCAACGGTCTGGTTGAAGAGTTGAGCATCGGGATTTTGAAAGACTAATCCTGCGTGGCGAAACAGTTCATGAACAGGATGCTTGCCAGTATCGAGCCCGTCCACAAGAACCTTTCCGGTTAATTTCCCATGATGAAAATGGGGGACCAGTCCAATACAGGCGCGGCAGAAGGTTGATTTTCCGCTTCCACTTGTTCCCGCAACGAGAACGCTTTCTCCTGAATGAATGGTCAGGTCAAGGCCATCCAGAGCCGGAGTTTCTATACCGGGATAATGGTAGGTCACTCCCTCAAACCGGAGAATCATTCGATGTTCAACCTCATTCCGTTTTTAGTTTCGCCAGGCCAGCTCGTTCGAGGAGCTTGAGTCCGAAGAGGCCAATGATTGCTCCCGTGATTGTGCTTCCAGAGAAAGCAATGATCAGGGCTCCGAGGGCAATAGTTTTTCCCATAAAGACAGGGGCAACAATCAAGGCGCTCAAAATGGCTCCCAAAAGTCCTGTGCCAATTATTTCTCCCAGGGCTCCAAGATAGATATTACGGCTATAACGATAGGCAATGCCCGCGAGGAAGGCACCGACCATCCCGCCCGGAAAAGCGAGCAGTGTGCCTGTGCCAAGTCCATTACGAATGATGCCAATGATGAAGGCAATACCAGTTGCCCACCATGGACCAAGGAGGATGGCAGCGATGACATTGACGAAATGCTGGGCTGGATTGATCTTTGCAATACCAATCGGAATGCTGGTAAAGGGGGAGATGGCAACACCTATCGCAACAAGGATTACTGTCCTCGCAATGATTCTTGTCTCCATTTTTTCCTCTTTTTTTCTAGTCATGCCGAACTTGGTTCGGCATCTCGTTCTGGTTTTTACCCCAGATCCTGAAACAATACTGAAATGAATTCAGCACAAGGTTCAGGATGACAAATTTGAGAGATTTCAAATGTCTTTGTTTAAGATTTTATCCTAATCCCTTTTCGCATCTGATCGGGTGTTAGTGAAAAGAGGCTATCTAAAAAGGCGGACTTAAATGTCCCTGGCCCTTTTGCAAGAAGGGCTGCCTGTTCTCCAGCCAGACCGAAGAAGGCTATTGCACTCACTGTAGCCATTACTGGGTCCTTCTCCACGGCATTGAAGGCTCCGAGGACTGCCGTGAGCATACAGCCCATACCCAGGACCTTTCCCATCATCGGGTGGCCATTCTCCACAATCACTCTCTTTTCGGAAGAGACGATCAGATCCTGCGGACCACTTGCCACAACAACTGCACCTGTCATTTTAGATAGATGCTGGGAGGCCTGGTTCAGGTCCTCTGGACCGGTAACCGAATCCACTCCGGCTAAATGGCTCTCCTGACCTGCAAGTGTTCCGATTTCAGCCTGATTTCCCCTAATCACCGTAAGCCGCAGTATGGATAAAATCCTTTTACAGGATTCTATGCGAAACTTGGATGCAGCCGCTCCGACCGGGTCAAATAGGACCGGATGGCCATCCTTGTTCGCCTGAAGGCCTGCCAGAAGCATGGCTTCAATGCGAACCGGTGAAGGGGTTCCCAAGTTGAGCACCAATGCATCTGTCCTTGAAGTGATCTCCTCAACCTCTTCAGGAGCAGTGGCCATGATGGGTCGAGCGCCAATGGCCTGAAGTGCACTTGCAACATCATTGGCCGTGACCCAATTGGTGATAGCATGGACAACAGGTTTCTGTTTTCGAACAGTAAGAGGGACTTGTAGGAGGCGTTCGGCCTGAAAGATCATGGCTCTCTCCTTTAACAGTTGCTGAAAAAGGCATTCTTCCCAAGGTGCTCAAAAAAGCCAGGATGCAAGGCTCCCGAAATCCTGAGAAGTGAGGCGTACTTGGACGTACGCCGCAACGACGAAGGATGAAGGAAACGCCGCAGACTGACGTTTTTCAGCACCTTGTTAGAAATAAAAAAACCGGCCCCGGAGGGTCGGCATCTTTTTTAAGTAATCTGTCGATCCCTCCGCTGGTATTATCCAGGTCAGGTTCAGCGGGTCGGTGACTGTACGGTCACCCTCTCAGCCAGGTCCATCCCAACTCCCCGCGACAAGCTGATGAATTTTACCCCGTTAGAAAGCCCCGATGCTTGCCCCGTACGAAGTTCTACTTCTATCGGGGGTGAGCCTTTCCGTTAGAAGGGCGATGCTCTTCTAACGGGGTTTACTAAATATATAGGACAGGTTGAAGATGAAGTCAAGTTAGTCGTAATGAATAAGGGGGAAAGGGGAAGGGGATGATGGAGATTGTAAAAAAGGCTCCAGTAAAGATACCTGGAGCCTTTTTCGAAGTTTGAAGATTTTTTTGTTTTAGCTTACCACAACAACATTTGTTGCCTGGAGCCCCTTTGGACCCTGGGAAACCTCGAACTCGACCTCATCGCCTTCGTAAAGAGATTTAAAACCATCCCTTTTAATAGCGGAGAAGTGAACGAAGACATCATTTCCGTCGTCTCTGGAAATGAACCCGAAGCCCTTCTTCTCATTAAACCATTTTACACGACCTTTGGCCACTACAACTCACCTCCTTTCCACTTTAGACTAAAGTAAGTTGTAATAGCCTTTGGTCCCTAAAAAAAAGCCACAAAAGTTTTCAGAAGCACTTTTGTGACCTTTCGTTGATCCAAAACTAATACTTCTTACAACCTACGATAATAGTATCGCACAATACTTATTAAAAGTCAAAGCATTTTTTAAAAAATCTTTAAAAATTAGAATGATCTATGATATCGGAAAGATAGGTATGCTTGAGTGTCTCTTTGAGCCTTTCGATTTCAAAGGTGACAGCGTGGAGTGTTTTCGAAATGAGCTGTCCCGGATTGATGGCAAGGGTCTGGCCAATCCACTCAAAATAGGAACCTGAGAGCTGTGGGGATTCATGGATATGGCCATTGAGGTTGAGCAGAGGTTGGTACAATTCAATGAAGGCTTTGAGAGCACGACTTCCTGCTGATTTTCCTCCCTGAATCTGATCAAGCCGTGTCCCAAAAGGAGGGGAATGCGTCAGATAGATCGCTCTCTTCAAGGAAACGGGTTTTGGGAGTAGGTTCAAATCCTCTTGAATCGTTTCCCGGTTCCTAAGGTAGAGATAGGGATCGATGGCTGTTAGCTCGTCACCCTGTTCAGAACTTCTGATGTAAGATGGATTCTTTTGGGGAGGCCAGGGCGATTCATTGTCATCCATCTTTTCATAATCCTTAGGCCGAAAAGGAGTTGGCGGGACAAAAGGGTAACCGATGATTTCGTATCCGTTTCTAAGCTGGTAGATTTTCTGATTGAGATCGACTATTCCCTCCACAGGTTCTTTAAAAAAATAAGGATAACCCAGGTCCCAGTTTCCGGGAATAAGAAAGAGATGTTTGACATCGGTCATTTTCATTATTCTTTTAAAGAAAGAAAAGAGAAACTGGTCGATAAAGGTCTTCTGGTTGGGAATCATGTCCTCGTAGCGTTTCGTTGGAGGGAAGGACGGGAGGAGGTCGCCCCCTAATAGGATGATCTCTGCGGATGAAGATTGGGTTAACTCCAGGAGTTGTTCGTAGAGATAGATCTCGCCATGAAGATCGGAAGCATATAACCATTTCATTTCGATCATTGATCCAAAAGAATGAATCTATACCTCATAGTCCTCAACAAGGATCCATTTATCTTTCCCCCTGATCAGTTTGAAGGATACTTTGCAGAAGGAACAGAGAACAAAGTCCCCTGGTCTTTCATCACCATCCAGGGGAATATCGGCATCACAAATCGGACATTCTAGTTCAATGGACATCGATCATCTCCTTTAAGGATAAACGTATTTGAAATAATTAAAAAAATCAAGCTATCATCCTTTTCCCCTAAAATGTAGGGGGTGAATATTTTTCTTGCATCGGGGTACAAAATCTTATAAATATTAATACATAGCAGGAGGAATTCCTATGGATAAGAAATTAATTATTCTCTTTTTATTGGTTACTATCTGTGGGATGGCAATCTTTTTATGGGGTTGCCCGCCCCGTGTGGTCTATGTCAGGCCACCCGAACCCAGGGCTGAGGTTTACGGACCCCCTCCCTATCCTGACGCTGTCTGGCGGCCAGGACACTGGGAACATCGCGGAGGGGATTGGGTCTGGATTCCTGGTCGCTGGCATAGACGTCCGCAGCCTCAAGCGGTCTGGGTCCCGGGGCACTGGGAACCGAGAGGAAGAGGATGGGCGTGGAGACCAGGTCGCTGGGAGTATCGCTGAGTATAAATAGTTCGGAGCAATGAGTTCGGAGTTCGGGGCTAATAATTTTAATTAAAGTTTTTACTCCGAGCTAAAAACTCCGAACTCCAAACTTGTGGGGTTAAAGCATGTTCGGTTTGGGATTGCCTGAAATTCTGATCATTCTCGTCATCATCCTTGTCCTCTTCGGGGCGAAACGACTCCCTGAAATCGGCGAAGGTCTCGGGAAGACGATCAAAGAACTGAGAAATATTAGGGGAGAAAAGAAATCGGAGAAGGTTCAGAATGATCAGAAGGGAAGTATAATTTCAGATATTAAAAAAGAGGTGGATGAAATCCCAGGTTTGAAAGAAGCCAAAGAGATTAAAAAAACCGCGGATAAGGTAAAAAACTTTACAAAACTTTTGAAATAAACCATTTCAAATTTCTTGGACCATCATTCTAACCCAGATCTTGACCGTGATTCAGGATCTCCCCCCATAGATCTATTTACATGAAAACAACATTTGATCCCATGAAAATAAATTTAGGAGGCAAAAGATGAAGAAAAAGTTAACTCGATTTGATCTTCAAAAGATGAAGGAGTCTGGCCAGAAAGCAGTCTGGGTGACGGCTTACGATTTCTGGACCGCCCAGTTTGCTGAACAGGCAGGTATGGATATGCTACTGGTGGGCGATTCCCTTGGAATGTGTATCTATGGCTACGAGGGGACCGTTCCTGTCACCATGGATCAGTGCATCTATCATTCGGAAGCAGTGCGCAGAGGCGCTCCGAATACTTTTATTATCGGAGATATGCCTTTTCTCTCCTATCAGGTCAACGCTGACGAGGCTGTTCGAAATGCAGGACGCTTTTTCAAAGAGGCGAGGGTGGATGCCATCAAACTTGAGGGAGGCCGGAGAGTCTGCCCCCAGATCAGAGCCATCTCCGATGGAGGGATGCTTGTCATGGGCCACATTGGCCTTACCCCTCAGAGCTCCGGGCAATTAGGTGGATTTAAGGCTCAGGGTCGAACTGTTGAAGCAGCACTAGAGCTAATCGAAGACGCCCGAGCTGTTCAACAGGCAGGGGCTTTCTCCATCCTCGTGGAGGCGGTTCCACCAGAGGTTTGTAAGATCATTCGAAACGATTTGACCATCCCGGTTTCCAGTATTGGAGCCGGGGTTGATGCGGATGGACAGGTGATGATCTGTAGCGATATCCTGGGAATCTTCCAGGCCTTCACTGCAAAATTTGTAAAGAAGTATGCGAATCTCGGAGGGGAAACGTTGAAAGCCATGGAGGCTTACGCAGATGATGTGAGAAAGGGAAAGTTCCCAGAAGCCCAGCACACATACAATATGGTCGAAGGAGAACTGCCGAAGTTGAAGGCAGCTTTGAAAAAATTTAAGTCGGCTCAGAAAAAATAATATGAAAAGAGATATTCTTGCGATTGACGTTGGGACCACCGCATTTAAAATAGGCGTCTTCAGCCCAGATCTCGAAAAGAGGTGTGAAACCTCAAGAGACTATGCGATCAATCTCTATGACCGCGGAAAGGCAGATATCGAACCCGAGAAGTGGTGGCTTGCCCTTAAAGATTGCTGCATTGAGATCAAAGAGCATCTCTCCCGGGTTGGCATCATCTCTTTCTCTGTGACGACCCCTGGATTGTTGCCCATGGGGAAAGACGGCACAGCTCTAAGTCCTGCTATTTTGATGCTGGATGGTCGTTCCCATAAACAGGCCAGAGAGATTCGGCAATTAGTAGGAGAAGAGAAGTTTCTCAAGGAGACCTGTAACCTGCCTGTTTCAGGTGGCTCCTCTCTCTGCTCCATTTTATGGATTCGGGAAAATCAGCCCGATGTCTGGAAGCGGGCAGCCAAATTTGGCCATAGCAATACCTATATGGTCAAACGCTTCACAGGTGAATGGGCAATTGACCCCTCAACCACTTCGATCACGGGTCTTTACAATACTACTCGGCACGACTTGACCTGGAATCGGGATGTCTTGTCCGTGGCAGAGATACCCGAAGAGAAACTTCCGCCACTGAAACAATCGTATCATAAAGTGGGGAACATCTTACCCAGGATCGCTGACGAACTGGGTTTGCCAGAGGATTGTGTTGTTCTCTGCGGAGGCAATGATGCAGTGCTGGCCGCCCTATCAGGAGGGTTCACAGCACCCGGAGATATCAATTTTATCTGTGGGACGTGTGAGATTACGAATGTGTGTGTGGACAGACCTGTGAGCTCTGCAAATTTCAATGTCCGCTGTCATGTCATTCCTAACCGATGGGTCACCTTCTTTGTCCTGAATACTGGAGGGCTGGCTCTGGAGTGGTTTCATTCCGTATTTTGCCGGGATATGACCGCTGATCAATTTTATAACGATTATATTCCAACGGTGCTTAAAGGTTTTCTCGACAGCGACCATTCAGAGAGCCTGGAAGATGACCTGCCTGGATACATCCCTTATTTACAGGGATGCCGTTACAGCCTTGAGCAGATGACGGCCAGCTTTTCAGGTTTAACCTTAGAGACAACACGCGAGAAGATCCTCCTCGGATTAATCAGGGGGAATGCAATTTACCATCGTGACCATCTAAAGGA
>VGSD01000018.1 GCA_016875155.1 Deltaproteobacteria bacterium
GTAACGGCCCTGAAACAGGTGCCCACTCCTCCCATATTTCCGATTAAAATAGCCCGTATAACTGCTGTTGATCCCATGCATCACTTTCAACAGGTTCCCTCTCGGAGTCTCCAGAATCAAGTGATAGTGGTTATCCATCAGAATGTAGCAATGGATCAGAATCTCATAGCGGTCATGATAGTCCTCAAGGATTTTAAGAAATTTTATCCGATCCCCATCTTTTAAAAAGATCTTCTTTCTTTCGTTTCCTCGGCTGGTAATGTGATACAATGCGGCGGAATATTCTACCCGAATCGGCCTACCCATGGAGAGACCATATCAAAAGGAAAGTGATTTGTCAAATTTCAAGGTCTGACACCAAGGCTGTGGGGCTCGCAATGACAATTTATTTTATGAATTTCCCGAAATCGAATGCCTATGCCTGACCGATGATCCGTTCATCAATTTTCCCTTATACATTTTTTGAAATGGGATGTCCCTTTGCATCAGAGGGTTGATATCCCCCTTAGGAATCCTTGAGGACAATTGGAATTCCGCTCACTTGCTTAGGAGAAATGAGCACAGATTCCGAACCATCAAAAGCTGCGGGCGGATTTTCGGTAAAATCAATTCTATTGTTCTTCAAAAAATCAATTGTATTTTTAATATTCTCCACTTTCAAAGTAACATATTTTAGCCCAAGTCGATTCGTTTCCAGCAGAGCTTCTGTAAAGTCTTCTTTCTTTATCATCTCTATCAGTCTTAATTTGACATTTCCTGCTCGATAGATTTTTGCTCTAAGTGGAGGATATTCCAGCTTTACATTTTCTGACGTTTCAGGTGACAGGACCGCTGAATAAGTTTTGCTCACAGCTTCCAAATCTCGCACGATCATCCCAACCTCCAATATCCCTTCCGCTCCAATCCCCTGAGGTTGGATTGGTTTTTGAAGCTCCGTTGGCAGAACAGAATGATTAACCCATTTTGGGCATCCTTCGATTAGTTCGATCAGAACTCCTCCAAAAGGCTCTGGATGAAGGAATATTGCCTTGCAATCATAGATTGAGATTGGGGTTTCATTGATTAATTTAATATTGTTTTGCTTCATCCACTTCAGATTCTTGTCTATATCACTCACCTCAAACGCAAGATGGTGGAGGCCTTCTCCCTGTTTTTTTAGAAACTTAGCGATCATTCCATTCTGATCCGCTGGCTCCATCAGTTCGAACTCAATGTTTCCAACACGAAACATCTGGGCAGCCATACCATAGCCTTCATCCCTTATCAGCAGGCCTGCCTGGGCACCTAAGATACCCTGGAGCTTATTTCCGGCATTCTTAATATTTTGCACTGCAACGCCAATTTCTAAGATTCTTTTGATCATATCCCTTTTTAGCGGTAGCCTTTATTAAATTGACAAAATTATCATCGTGCAAGATTTCGTATCAGCCGCCTTGTCTCCTCCCATACATTGCGCAAGACCAACTTTCGCTCCATTGACCTGACGTGATCCGGCCTCATTACGCAGCTGGGTTCCAATTTCAACAACCTGTGCAACGCCAGTGGCTCCGAGAGGATGTCCCCGGCTTAAAAGTCCCCCAGATACATTGACCGGGATTCGTCCACCCAGCGAAGTTTCATTTTCCTCAACCAGTTTTCCACCTTCACCGATCGGACATAAGCCTAACGCCTCATAGTGCAGAATTTCAGCAATGGTGAAGGCATCGTGGCACTCGACCAAATCCAAATCCTCTGGGCCCAGACCAGCGCGTTCATAAGCTAATTTGGCGGCCCGATAATCAGTCTCCCAGCATGTTAAATCCTGGGGACTGTCGTAATTACCTGAGCACAGAATCGCAGTCTCCACATTTACTGCACGGCCCAAGCGTTTTGCCAATTTAGGAGAACATAATAGTACTGCAGCTGCACCATCTGCATTCGGGCAACACTGCAAACGGGTGAAAGGCTCAACAATCACAGGGGAAGCTAAAACTTCTTCGACTGTGATGGGCGTGCGGAACTGGGCATATGGATTCATCTGACCATGGCGGCGGTTCTTGACCGCCACCTGAGCTAACTGTTCCACTGTCGTGTTGAACTCGATCATATGACGCATCGCGCGCATGGCAAACATGGTCGAAACCACTTGACCAAGCTGAGTTTCCCATTCGGTTTGTCCGGAATCTAACAGGCCGAGTTCGGGGACGTATAATTTCTCAGCCCCGACTACCAATGCTATCTCAGCTTGGCCTGCGGCTATCGAGTTAAACGCCAAATAAAAGGCTGTGGATCCGGAGGTGCATGCGTTTTCCACGTTAATCACAGGGACTCGATTGATTCCTACCTCCCAAAAGACATTTTGCCCAATGGTTATGTCTCCGAACAAACGTCCTGCAAAGGCATTGGCGAAGAAGCAAAGATCTACCTGAGCCGGCTTGATGCCAGCGTCTTTGAGAGCCAAGTAGGCTGCCTCAGAGGCCATGTCCACCAGGGCCCTCTCCGGGTATTTGCCAAAAGGGATCATGCCCAAACCGATCACTGATACAGAAGCCATTTAAATCCTTTCCAGACTTATCCCAGCTTTACGGGTGTGAAATAAGGTCTTAGCCTCGGGGCGCCATGGCCGTCATGTCCCAAAAGTCCAACCGCTAATCGGACGGCCGTTCCCACTTGAATTTGATTAACGGCCATTGGATCAAGCAGACAAAATATGCGTAAGCCACTCTCTGAGAGGTCGATATAACCGACACTGTAAGGAGCGGGTAAACCCAGAGGTGGTTTTTTACGGATCACGGTATAGCTGTAAACTGTCCCCTCTGAGTTCAAGACAGTCTCATCTACCTTGCCAAGGCATACTCGACAATATCTTGGTTTTGGGAAATAGTATTTGTTGCAGATTTGACAGAATCCTCCCAGCAAGGCGGGTGGTGTCTTATCATATGGGGGTAAAGTAAAAATTCCCGGCACTGCAGGTGGAATGTCAGCAATCTTTTCCAAGTCCATTGACTCTCTCCGGGCTTCAAAGCCCATTTCATCGCATTTGGATCAAGTCACCGCTTTAATTTATACCCAACCTTTTCACGATCCCAGGTGTCCGGCGTAACTCCTTCCTCCCGTAACTTGTACTTCTCGACTCGCTCTGTGGGGGTCTTGGGGAGGGCCTCCATGAAGCGGATATAGCGGGGAACCATGAAGTAGGCCATGCGCTCTTCACAGTAGGCTGTGAGCTGTTCAGGCGTAAGCTTCTGAAGAGGCTTCAGGGTGACACAGACCATTACTTCATCTTCGCCGACCTCTGATTTTGCAGCTATGGCAACCGACTCCAGGACGGCAGGGTGGGAATTGATGACCTTTTCCACTTCATACGAAGAAATATTTTCTCCCCGGCGCCTGAGGGCGTCCTTTTTTCGATCAACAAAATAGAAATAGCCCTCCTCGTCATAGGTAAGATAATCCCCCGTGTGAAACCACAGATCCCTCCAAGCCTCAACGGTCTTATCGGGCATCTTATAATATTCCAAAAGCATGGAATACGGCTTGAGAGGTCGCATCAGTAACTCTCCAGGGGTGTTGGGGCCTACCTCTCTACCGTTGTCGTCCACCACCTTCACAGCATAATCAGGTCCAGGTTTTCCACAGGTCTTCGGTTTACGTTCTCGTAAAGTATTCATTAAGGGCAGACCGATCTCGCTCATGCCATAGGCTTCGATCAAAGTAAGCCCAAATCTTTTTTCAATAGCTTCAAATAGGTCTTTGGGAACACCTCCCCCAAACATAATCCGGAGAGGGTTATCCGCATCATTTGGTCTGGGGTCCGCCTTAAGCAGGATCGGCAAAACTCCCCCGATGTAATTAAACTCCGTACAGCCATATCGCTTTACATCATCCCAAAAACGGGTGGCAGAAAAACGTTCAACCAGACCCACACGGGCTCCGCTCATCAATGCGGGCATAATGGAGAGTACCTGAGCATTGCCATGAAAGAGGGGCAATACCGTATAGAGGCAGTCCCTCTCATCGTATTCAGTTGCTCTGCAGACTAACTCCCCCATATAGAGAGCATAATTTTGCGGCATCAGTGATCCCTTGGAAGGACCAGTCGTGCCAGAGGTGAACATGATGATAAAGGGATCCGACCATTGAACTTCAACCTCATTGTACTTTCCCTCGTTGTCAATTACCCTTCGATAATCAAACACAGGCTTGTCAATTTGGGGCAAGGATTCATGCGGTTCACCCAATATCAGAACCTTTTCGACCTTAGGCAAATCTTTAAGGACCGGAGCGATTCGGTCCAGGAATTGCGATTCGACTACCATCATTTGGCAGTCAGCTTTGTCTATCATGTAAGTGAGCAAATAGCCCCGGTGGGCGGTGTTCATTGGCACCTCTATAGCCCCCAGTTTGCTTAATCCGAACCAGAGGAATAAAAACTCAGGCCGATTTTTCATCACGATGGCGACTTTATCACCTTTGCCAACCCCCAGAGCTTGAAGTCCTGCTGCCACCTTGTCAGACTCTCGGTCGAAATCTTGGTAACCAAATACTTGGTCCTCGAAGCGAAAGAATTCACGATTGCTGTATTGCTCCACTTTCTCTTTGAGCACCCGGTGGATAACTCTATCATGTGCTATGTCTACGGAAGTCATTTCTCAATCTCCCTGATGTTGAATCATATCAAATCTTCTTCTTCCGACCAGCCCAAAACGGTTCGCGGAGGACGCTCTTTGTTACCTTTCCAGCAGCGTTTTTGGGCAATTCATTCATGAACACTACCTTTTTGGGCTTTTTGTAGCCAGAAAGTCGTGCGGCGCAGAACTCAATTAGCCCTGCCTCACTTATTTGATGCCCTTCTCTGAGGACTACGGCAGCACAGATCGATTCACCCCAGATCTCATCCGGGATGCCGATAACAACTGCCTCCTGCACTTCCGGATGGCTTGTGATAACATCTTCAATCTCTTTTGGGTAAATATTCTCAGCACCACTGATGATCATGTCCTTTGTGCGGCCAACAATGGTGAAATACCCTTTATCCTCCACCCTTGCCACATCTCCCGTGTGTATCCATCCATCTCGGATCGTTTCTCTTGTCGCTTTTTCCATTTTATGATATGCGATCATTCCCGTTGGCCACTGTTTGGAGATAATCTCACCGGCTTCCCCTATGGGTGTATCCTGCCCATCTTCGTTAACGATTCGGATCTCCACGTTGAACATCTCACGGCCAGTGCAATCAGAGCGTTCGGCATGGTCTTCTGGACGCAGGACAGACAGCATGCCCGTTTCAACTTGGCCGTACCATTGGTAGAATCTCGCGTTAAAGAGCTCCTGTGCAGTCTCGAGTACATTGGGACTGATAGGTGAGGATCCGTACCAAATCTTTTTTAGGGTTGATAAGTTGTGTTTGGTCACATTGGGATGATTGACCAACATGGCAAGCATGGTCGGCACCCACAAAGTCATGGTTACGCCGTAACGCTGCACAGCATCTAGTACTCTCTCTGGATCAAATCCTCTACCCATAATCAAAGCCGTCCCGCCCATTGCCAAGGTTGGTTGAAGACAGCCGTTTAGCCCCCCATTGTGAAACAAAGGCATGGCTACCATGTTCACCTCATTCGGATTCATATCACCCTCCACCGCAAGCCCCGGGTAGAGATTAAGGTAGGCAGTATGAGATAGAAGTGCACCCTTAGGAAAACCAGTTGTACCACTGGTGAACATAATTACGGCTGGCAAATTCGGATCAACAACGGTTGAAGGCTCAAGGGTTGATCGACCCTCCATGAGGCTACTCATGGTGAGGCCAGAATCAATGGGATCGTTTGCAATAGCCACTAAGCGAATAGTGGTGTTGAATTCGGCTCTGGCATCATAGACTAAAGTGACAAACTGTGGACCATAGAAGAGTATGCATGGCTCCGAATTATTAACCACATATACCAGTTCAGGTTTTTTGTAACGGAAATTTAAAGGCACCAGGATGGCCCCGCATTTCGCTACAGCATAATTAATGATCGCATACTCGAGGCAGTCTTCGGCTATGAGGGCGACCCGATCACCTGGACTCACACCCAAAGTTAAAAGTCCATAAGTCAAGCGATTGACAAGAATGTTAAGTTGGCTGTAGGTGAGATAGCTATCCCCCATGATAAGAGCCTTCCTATTTGGATATCGTTTGGCACCGAGTCGGGGAATATCTCCTAAAAAATACATCTCAACTCCTTCCTTCTTGAAAGCAGGGTACAGTGTCGTTTTGGACTCACCAAAACCCCCGTTTCTCCACTGACTTTGTTATTAAAATCTTGAGTCTTACAAGTTGTTCCATGCCTCCCTTTCAATTAAGTTTGGCTCAAATCTTCTTTTTGCGACCTGCCCAAAAGGGTTCACGCAGGATGTTCTTAGTTACTTTGCCCGCTGGGTTCTTAGGTAACTCATTCATAAACACAACTTTTTTCGGTTTCTTATATCCCGAAAGTCGGTTAGCACAGAATCCTATGATTACTGCCTCGTCCAATTCACGTCCTTCTTTGGGAACTACGACAGCGCAGACCGATTCTCCCCAAACCTCATCTGGAATGCCGATAACAGCAACCTCGCACACTCCTGGATGATCCATAAGGACATCTTCGATCTCTTTGGGATAAATGTTTTCAGCACCACTAATGATCATGTCCTTTGATCGGCCAACGATTGTGAAATATCCGTCCCCATCCACCTTAGCCAGATCCCCTGTATAGATCCATCCATTTCGAACTGTTTCTTGGGTTGCTTCCTCTAGTTTGTGATACCCGATCATCCCTGAATGGTTTTGGGTGCTGATGATTTCACCCACTTCCCCCAATGGGGTATCCTGACCGTTCTCATCCACCACACGGAGGTCTGCGTTAAATATTTCACGGCCGGTGCACTGAGATCGCTCGCGATGGTCTTCCGGTCGCAGTACCGATATCATCCCAGTCTCAGTTTGTCCGTACCACTGATAGAATCCTGCTTTAAATAAATCCATAGAGGCTTCAAGTACTGCGGGACTTATTGGTGAGGAGCCATACCATATTTTTTTCAGGGTCGATATTTTGTATTTGACTGACCCCGGGTAATTTACCAGCATGGCCAGTTGGGTAGGTACTAGCAAAGTCAGGGTTATATAATAGCGGTTAACTACACTCAGGAACTTATCTGGATCAAATCCCTTTCCCATAATGACGGCAGTGCCACCCTTCACGAGTGTCGGCTGTAGCAAAACATGCATACCTCCGCCATGAAACAAAGGCATGGATACCAAAGCAATGTCGTCATGGTGAGCGTCACCCTCGACTATTTCGCCTGTATAAGTGTTCAACCATGCGTGGTGAGACATAAGTACGCCTTTTGGAAAGCCCGTTGTACCAGAAGTATAAAGGATGGTGCATGGAGAAGACGGATTTACTACTAAGGAAAGCTCGGAGGATGGCTGCCCTTTCATTAGGTTTGTTAATGTGAGTCCCGACTCCAAGGGCTCTCCTGAGATGGCCACGAGATGGGATGATGAAACGAAACCAGCCCTGGCATTTTCCACTAATGAAACAAAATCCGGACCAAAGAAAAGTATTTTCGGATCGGAGGTATTGATTGCGTAAGTCAGTTCATCTTTCTTATATCGGAAATTTAAAGGTACGACTATTCCCCCGCATTTGGCTACGGCATAGTAGATCATCACATATTCAATACAATTGTAGGCTAAAATTCCCACCCTATCTCCCAAGCCTAAGCCCAAGGAGAGGAGCCTATGAGCCAATTGATTGACCTGCTCGTTTAATTGACTAAAGGTCACGTAGCGGTCATCCATGATGAGAGCTTTCTTTTGAGGATAACGCTTGGCATTAAGGCGAGGAATATCTCCTAATACGTGCATTTCAACTCCACCTGTACCGAGAAAAAGGTACCTCTCAACTCGTTAAAAACTCTCCATCCCTCCACTGACGTGGATTGTTTGCCGGGTGATGTACTTGGAGTCGTCCGATACAAAAAACAAAACCGCATTAGCTATGTCATTTACCTCTCCCATACATCTCATGGGGGTCTTTTGAATGATCCTCTCTTTTGTCTTCTCATCTAATATATCCGTTCTTGGTGTCTCTATGAGTCCTGGGGCAATGCAGTTCACATTAATCCTGTACCGGGCCAGTTCAAATCCAAGAGCTTGTGTCAGACCTACAACACCTGCCTTAGCAGAGGTATAGTTCACCTGGCCAGCATTCCCCTTGTAGGCCATAGAAGAAATATTGACAATCTTGCCATAACCTTGTTTAATCATATAAGGTGCTACTGCCCTGGCGCAGAGAAAGCTTCCTTTCAGATTCAGATCAACAACAAAGTCCCAATCCTCCTCACTCATTTTTGTCAGCAAGGCATCTCGGATATCACCGGCATTATTAACCAGAATGTCCACATGCCCCCATCCCTTTATGACCTGATCAATCATATCCTTAACTTCTTTGGCCCTGGTAACATCCGCTCCATGAGCCATAGCCTGCCCACCTTGTGCATGAACTAATTTGACGGTTTCCTGGGCCGTTTCTAGGTTCTTGTCGTTAACCATTATATGGGCCCCCTCCTCTGCCAACCGGAGGACCATTCCACGACCGAGGTATCCTCCTGCTCCTGTAATGACAGCAACTCTTCCTTCAAGTTTCATATTTGCCCCCCTATACTCTCATCTCTTCTTGGAGCTAACAAAGCTGCCTTTCTAATTTATTTTTTGATCGCATTTCCAAAGAGAACTATGACCCCGGGCAACTCTCATCTCACGTTAGAAACCAAGATATAACTTTTTCACGGCCTCCGTTCCCAACAGTTCCTGGGATCTCCCTTCCAAAGTAATGCGACCTAACTCCATTACAGAAGCCCTCTCGGAGATTTTTAGGGCTGCACGGGCATTTTGTTCTATCAGTAAGATAGTATGTCTATCTTCCTTCAAGCGCTTGATAACCTCAAAGATCTCTCGAACGAGCAAGGGGGCTAATCCAATGGATGGCTCATCCATTAGAATGACTTTAGGTCGGGCTATTAAGGCCCGAGCAATCGCCAACATCTGTTGTTCCCCTCCGGAAAGGGTCCCGGCTGACTGCATCCTCCGCTCTTTCAAAATTGGGAAAAGTTCAAATGTATGCTGGAGATCTTTCTGAACTTCCTGCCCTTCATGGTTTTTCAAGCGTAGATATGCTCCCAAATTCAAATTATCCATTACCGAAAAAGGACCAAATAATCGCCGGCCTTCTGGGACGACTGCTATGCCGAGCCGGATAATCTCTGCAGCCGGAAGTGTTGTAATCCGGTTTCCATCAAAATACACTTCTCCGGATTTCTTTCGAAGCAATCCGACAATTGCCTTTATCAAAGTCGATTTGCCAGCACCATTGGTTCCGATGAGGGCTACAATCTCTCCATCGGGCACCAAGAGAGAAACCTGTTTGAGGGCCTGAATATTACCATAGAAAACGTTTATGTCTTTCACCTCAATCAATTTCTTCCTCCGCCCCTAAATAAGCTTCAATGACCTTGGGTGAATGCTGGATTTCTTGTGGTGAACCTTCAGCAATCTTACTGCCGAAGTTTAAAACCGTAATTTCATCACAAACCTCCATAATGAATTTCATGTGATGTTCGATAACCAAAACAGTAATTCCCATATCTCGAATCTTGAAGACGATATCCTTGAATTGACCCGCCTCATTTTCGTTGAGTCCTGATGTCGGCTCATCTAAGAGTAATAATTGGGGTTCCGTAGCCAGAGCACGGGCCACTTCAAGATATCTTTGCTCTCCTAAGGGAAGTTTATTTGCGATCCTATCTCTTTTGTCTACTAAACTGAATAGGTTCAGATACTCTAATCCCTTCTCACGGATCATCTTTTCTTCTCGTCTCGCCCATGGGGAGCTAAATCCACAAGCAAAAAACTCAGCCCGGGTTCGATAATGACGTCCCAACATAACATTTTCCCAGGCGGTAAGGCTTTTAAAAAGATGAGGTTGTTGAAAAGTTCGGGATATTCCCAAGCAAGCAATTTCTTCAGGTTTTTTACCGGTGATATCCATACCAAGAAATATGACGGTACCTTTGTTCGGGGGGAAAACGCCGGTAATGACATTGAATAGCGTAGTCTTACCAGCGCCATTGGGACCGATAAGGCCTTTGATCGTGCCTTCCTTTATGGGGAAACTGACATTTTGCAAAGCTGTCAATCCGCCAAAGTTCTTGGTCACATTACTAAGCTGAAGCACTATTATTCCGCCTTTGCCTAACTAATTGAAAGAAAAGACTTGAAGAATCCTTGAGGCCTTGGAACAAACCATTCGGGAAAAACATAATAATCATGATTAAGACAAGACCGTATATAGCACGCTTAAATTCAGCAAACACAGCTAAGTACTCATTGAGGAGGGTCAAGGAGCCTACCCCGAGCATTGCGCCCCAAAGCGAGGTATATCCTCCTAAGGCTATGATAAGGATCATTTCAATAGCAAACATGATTGATCCGGCATCCGGAGAGATGAAAGTTACAAAATGGGCGTAAAAGCAGCCAGCCAACGATGCGTATATTGAGGACGTAATAAAGAGTTTGATTTTGTACCTCTTTATATCAGCCCCAAACATACGGATGATATCCTCTCCTTCTCTGACGGCCCTAAATATTCGGCCCATTCGTGAATCTACTAAGTTTAGTGCAAACAGGAGAAATAACATGGCTATAGGCCAGACAGTGAAATAAAAACGCCAGTCTGAATCGATCAAGAAACCAGCCAGCGAAATAGAAGGTATGGAAGGAAGTCCATTGAGTCCACCGGTCAACCAATCCATTTCTTTAATCAAAATTTCAACAATGACGGTAAAACTCAGCGTGGCGATAGCTAAATAATGGCCTTTCAACCGTAGCACTACGGCGCCGATGCCCAACGCTGCCAACGCTGAAATCCCCTGTGTTATTGGGATGGATACAAGTGGATGGAGTTTATAACGAAGGCATAAAATAGCCGAGACATAAGCACCTATGGCAAAGAAAGCGGAATGGGAGATCGACAATTGTCCACCATAGCCCACAAGGAGACAGAGTCCTACGGCCACGATAGAATAAAGAGCCACAAAATTCATCACGTTCAAATAATATCCTTTGCCCAGGATAAATGGGAGGATTAATATCCCGGTCGTTACAAACAGCCAGGCCAGTTTATTTTTATCTTTGAAGATAGAATCCATGCGTTTTTCGCAGTCTTATGAAAGAATTAATATTCGGCTATTTGGGTAAGTTAATGATTCCATGAAATGCGAACTTCAGGATATTTTGGGCTACTTCCTCTCTCGTAAGACGCCCCCCTTCTCGATACCAGCGAAAGGATGAATTAATAATGCCCAAAATGCTGAAGGTCGCTACCCCTGGATCGATATCTCTTAAAAGACCCTTGTCAGTCAGTTCTTCAAGTTTTTTCTTGTAAAGATTGTAGATCTCACGTTGTTGATTTACAATCATTTGGTGCCGTTTACCATGCAAAAAGTAACGGTCAGAATCCACGATCTTGGTTTCCTTCTTGCGTTTAAGACAAAAAAGGACAGCATGTTCAGTTACCATCTCTCGAAGACATTCTAATGGGTCTGAAATTTTCTTCTGCATCTCACACAAAGCTTGAAGGAGTTCCTCCGCCGAGTTGTATACAATCTCGAAGAGGAGTTCTTCCTTGTTTTTGAAATAATGGTAAATGATAGAGGTACTGATGCCCGCCTTGTCCCCTATTTCACGGATGGACGTATCTAAATATCCCTTCTGATAGAAGAGGTTGATGGAAGTGTGAAGTAAAATTTCCTTTGTATTCCTCTTCCCCAACGTTTTATCTCCCCCCTCCAACTTCCTGTCAGTCCATGAAGACTTCCTCTTCTTCCAGACCTTCGACCACCCGTCGCCCCATAATCCCTCTCGGCATAAATAGAATGACATTGATGATGACGATGAAAGTCACCAATTCCTTTAAATTTGAAGTAACATAAGTGGCGGTGAATGACTCTAGAAAGGAAAAAACAAAGCCCCCAATTACCGCCCCAACAATGCTACCCATGCCGCCCAGCATGGCAGCCGAGAATCCTTTGATAGCCAGAAGCATTCCACCACTGAAGTCAGTCATGGTTAAAGGAGTGACCATGATCCCTGCCATACACCCCAAGGCAGCACTCATTGCAAAAGATATGAGAACCATCCTCTTGACACGGAGTCCCATTAAACTCGCTGCTGTCTGATCCAAGGAACAAGCCTTCATGGCTTTGCCATAGAGGGTAAACTGGAAAAAGTAAACCAGAAAAATCAGGACCAGAGTGGTCAAACCAATTATCCACAACGATTGAGGTGCAATAACCGCCCCCAAAAATATAATAGGAGCATCTCCGGAAAAAGGGGGAAACCGGTGGATATTGGTATCCCAGACGTGCATGGCCGAACCGGAGATAAACAGAGAAGCACCAATAGTAATGATCAAGACCGTAATAAGAGAGGTGCTCTTACCTGGGCGATATGATACTTTCATCAGAGCCATACCCACGATCACTGTAATAGCAATGGTCACCGGAATGGAAAAATAAAGGGGCCAGTGCCACTCGCCATAAAGGGTGACCATGATCATGCCACCTAACATAACAAACTCACCCTGGGCAAAGTTGATGATTTTGGTAGCGTTGTATATTAGGGCAACACCCAAAGCAACCAAAGCGTACATACTTCCCACAGACAGACCATAAAAAATGGCTTGAAGGATATCCGCTATCACGG
The DNA here is from genome assembly GCA_016875155.1 of Deltaproteobacteria bacterium. The sequence goes on from VGSD01000018.1 coordinate 12,773, forward strand.
AATAGCTCTCCTCTTCAGATCTTCAGTGAACATCTCCAGTTCAGTTAGGGCCTCTCCTGATGCAATCATTCAATGACTTTCCATTCCCCTCCAATAACCTTATACATGACTACTGATTCTTTGGACAGACCAGCGTGATCATGTGGTGAATAATTAAATATTCCGTAGGCTCCTATATAACCCCGAGTTTGTTCGATGGCGTCACGAAGTTTGGATTTATCGTCTCCAGCTTTTTTGATGGCTGCTACCAAAATATTGAATGCATCAAACGCACCAGCTGCAAACTGATTAGTTTCTTCCCCATATTTTTTCTTGTATGCGGCTATGTAATCTAAAATCACTTTTTTCTGAGGATCCGAATCCGGTAACCCGGGAGCTCCAACAAATTTACCAGAGGCTGTCAGAACACCCTCTCCGTGTTTCTCGGTTCCTTTTAAAAAGTCCGGTCCTAAAGCTGCGTGGCCCAGGTAAAGAGGGAGATCCAGACCCACTTGGCGGTAATTTATGGCCACAACATTCGGGGTCCTCTTGGTAGACCAACTGATCACCGCTTGAGCATCGGTTTTCTTAATTTTGTTAAGAAGCGGGGTAAGATCGGTTTCATCACCGCCAAATCTTTCATCAAAAACGAGCTTAATTTTATAATCTGGCGCCTGGGCAAGGATCGACTTATACCCTCCCTCCCCATAGGGATCCTGACTGGATATAATAGCGATCCGTTCTATCCCTTTTGATTTTATATAGCTAAGAACCTTGGTAACTACGAGTTCATCGCTGGTCGCAGTTTTGAAGACCCATTTTCTAACAGGGTTTACAATCATGCTGCCGGAAGCGTCCATAATAGTTGGAATCTGGTGTTTTTCGATGATAGGAATGACAGCCATAGCAGTCCAACTTTCAAGGGGGCCAATAATAGCAGTAACATTGTCCTTTAGAATCAAGCGATTGAATGCACGGACAGTGACATCTTCTTTCCCCTCAGTATCATAATGGATAATCTCGATAGGCCTTCCGTTAATTCCCCCAGTTTTGTTCAAATCATCTGCCATCATATCCAAAGTCTTTTTGCATGGCACTCCGGCAAAGGCAACCCTGCCGCTAAGCGGATGAATAGAGCCAATCCGAATTGGCTCAGCAGCTCTAACACTGAGGTACCAAACTGAAACGAGCAGTGTGATTAG
>VGSD01000019.1 GCA_016875155.1 Deltaproteobacteria bacterium
CAAGCAAGAGGGGGATTGATGGAATTGACCGGTGAGAAAGACGGAAGTCCTCAGGTCATGGGCATCCCACTTCCGGACATGGGGGCAAGTGAACATGGCTATGGCCTCCTGATGAAGGCCCTATATAAGAGAGCGGTTACGGGCAAAGGGAGCCGAATTGATCTCTCCATGTTTGAAAGCACCACTTCCTGGCTCACTCAGGCCATCACCCATACGGTCACATTTAAGAAAAAGGTTAGCCGTAGGGGCAACACACACGAATTCTTTTCTCCGGTTTCTGTCTATGAGACCAAAGATGGCTATGCCTATGTCGCCCTGGGTAATGATAAACAGTGGGAGACGCTGACGAAGATTCCGGGATTTGAATCACTTTCCAAAAAGGAATATGAGCGCAATGCAGGTCGGATTGCCGATGTTGAAAATCTCAACCGGGCCATCAATACCATTACCAAGAAATTTACAACCCGTGACTTGATTGATACCTTTAGCAAGGCCACAATTGCCATTTCCAAAGTGAATACGATCGATGAAGTAGTTCAGGATCCCCTTGTAAAACCGAATCTCATCCGGAGTAAAGACCCAAAAACAGGCCTCGAAATCACTGTTGCGCCTCCCCCATTCATGACTCCTTATCTAAAATCAATTGACCGGACACTCAGTTTTCCTCCGCGATTCGGAGAACAAAATGAGGAGATCTATAGTCGTCTGTTAGGGTATAGTGCGGAACAACTGAAAGAATTTAAGGAGAAGAATATTATTTAATAAAAGTTCGGAGATCGGAGTTCAGAGTTCGGAGTCTGAAAAATAAATACTCCGAACTCCCTGTCCCGATTTAATCGGGGTGAACTAATGACTCCAAACTGCTACGACGAAAGGAGTAGCCTATGTCTCTTGATTTTTCTTTTACTGAGGAACAGGAATTTTTCAGACAGACCGTCCGGGATACAGTGAACCGTCTGATCATACCCCGCGTGAAGGAATTGGATGAGAAAGAAGAATTTCCCTGGGATGTATGGAAGGAATTTGCCAGTCTCGGGTATCTCGGTTTGAGACACCAGGAGAAATATGGTGGGATGGAAACCGATACCATCACCCAAATGATTTTCTATGAGGAATTGGCAAGAGGGTCTTGCGGATTTGCTATGTCTGCAATCATGCAGATCCTGATGGGAACTTACTTCATTGCCCGCTTTGGAAATGAAGAGATTAAGCAGAGGATCCTGGTTCCGGCCATCAAAGGTGAGAAAATCGGGACGATCTGTTTTACCGAAGATCAGTCCGGTTCTGACCTCGGTGGAACAAGAACGCTCGCCACTAAAGTGGATGGGGGCTGGAGGATCAATGGGCGAAAGCAGTGGGTGACCAATGGGCCCATTGCGGAATTTGCAACAGTTATGGCAACGGTCGATACAAAGTTGGGATTAAAGGGCCTCAATTTTTACCTGATTGAAAAGAAGACGGCTCAACGGGATGGGTTTGCCGTCGGACAGAGACTTCATAAACTGGGCTCCCGTTGTTCAGTCACAGGGGAGCTCGTCTTAGACAATGTCTTTGTCCCGGATGAAAATTTCCTGGGAGAAGAGGTCGGGAAAGGTGTACAATATGCCGGTGATATCCTGAACGAAGTCCGCGTGATGACCGGGATGAACGCCCTCGCCATTGCCAAAGAAGCCATGGAAGATGCACGGCAGTATGCTAATAACCGGGTCGCCTTTGGAAATCCGATCAGTAAGTATCAGTTGATCCGGGAAAAATTTGCCAAATTCTGGGCTTGGTATGAGGCCTCGCGAACACTTCTTTACAGATGTGCCTGGATGATTCAGAGCAAAATTCCTTGTACCAACGAATGCATGCTCGCAAAATACCATTCAACGGAAATGTGTATGTATGCTGTTGAGGAAGCGATGAGGATCTACGGGGGAAACGCTTTCTGTAGTGAATATCCTGTCCAGAGATTCTGGAGGGATGCAAAATTCCTGCTCTATGGGGGCGGCACCCACGAAGTCCTTTGTGATTATCTTGGAAGAATATACTGCAAAGATTAATATAAAGCTTGAGGTTTGAGGGCTAAGGCTTGAAGCAAATAATTTAGCCTATAACCTCCAACCTCTAACCTCAATCTATCATGTTTTGGAGTCTAAGATGGAAATCTATGTCCTGGTAAAGCAGGTTCCCGATCCGGAGGCCATGGTCAAGGTCAAATCGGATACGGAACTGGAGATCGAAAATAAATACTTCACCAGCTACTTTGATGAGATTGCCATAGAAGCAGGTCTTAAACTAAAAGAGAAGTTTGGCGGCAAAGTGACAGTCTTAACCCTGGATAACCGCAAAGTGGATGCCTTAAGAAGGGGAATCTCTATGGGAGCGGACGAGGCTATTCAGATCACGGATCCTTCCCTGGAGAGCTCGGATCAATTTACCATCGCCAAAACGCTATCTGCCTATCTCCAAGACAAACCCTTTGATCTCATCTTAGCTGGAAGACAAGCCATGGACGATGACGCAGGTATTGTCGGTCCTGCGGTTGCTGAATATTTGGGAATCCCTCATGTTCATTCCATCGTCGGTCTTGATGTGAATGATTCGAAGAAAGAGGCAAAAGTGGTCAGAGAGGTGGAGAATGGAAAAGAGAATCTGACCTGCCCCCTCCCTGCCCTCTTCACCTGCCAGAAGGGGTTGAATACGCCCCGCATTCCATTAGTCATGAATGTGATGAAGGCCATGAAAGTGCAGATTAAGAAGGTTGACCTCTCCTCGCTGGGCTTGAATCCAGGGGACGTGGGCTCCCTGGGAGCTAAGGTAAAGGTTCAGAAATATCTACCTCCGGCCAAACGGCCTCCGGTCAAGATGATTAAAGAAGACTTCCCTGATAATGTGAAGATGCTGGTCAAACTTCTGAGGGAGGAAGCAAAAGTCATCTGATCATAAAGTTATGAGTTCGGAGTTCAGAGTTCGGAGCAAGAAAAAACTCCGAACCACGAACTCAATTACTCCGAACTATTCTGAAAGGAAATACCATGCCTAACGATATCTGGGTTCTTGCAGAACATCAGGAAGGAAAGGTGAAAAAGATCACCTTCGAGCTTCTCTCTGCGGGAGTCGAATTTTCAAAAAAGACAGGCCAGAAGGTCGCTACCCTTCTCCTCGGAACCGGACTTGAAGAGGCAGTAAAAAGTCTGACTCCTTTTACTGATGAAATTTATCTATTGGATGATACATCCTTCACACCTTATACTTCCGAATCCTATTTAACAAATATCGCCTCGCTCGTGAGAGAACATCAACCCTCCATCCTTTTAGGAGGTGCTACATCCACGGGCAAAGATCTTTTCCCGAGATTGGCCATGCATCTTCAAACAGGCTATGCCCCTGACTGCACGGGTTTGTCTATGGGAGAGGATGGAAAGCTTGTGGCCAAGCGCCCTCTCTATGGTGGAAAAGTCTTTGCTGAAATGATCTTTTCAGAAGCCAGACCCCAGATGGCAACAGTAAGAAACAATACCTTCCTTGTTAACGATAAAGTCGACAAATCGGCAAAGGTTATTTCCATCGTTTCTCAAATGGATCCTTCCGCAACCCATAAAAAGGTGATCGGATTTGAGAAGGCGGCTGGAGCCAAACTGGATATCACGGAAGCAGATATTGTGGTGGCAGCAGGCAGGGGAATCAAAGCTCCGGAGAATTTTAAGATCATGGAGGATCTGGCCGAGGTCCTAAAAGGCTCTGTCGGAACAACGCGTGCTACCGTGGACGAAGGCTGGAGGGATCTGAAAGACCAGATCGGAAAGAGCGGAAAGAATATCTCCGCGAAACTCTATATGGCCTTCGGCATCTCAGGCGCCATCCACCATGTCCTGGGCATCACTACCTGTAAAACAGTGGTTGCGGTGGATAATGACCCGAATGCCCTCATCTTCAACTACGCCGACTACGGTATCGTCGGCGACCTCTTCCAGATCGCACCAGCCCTCACAGAGGAACTGAAAAAATTGTTCTCCTCAGAATAAATTATTATATTCACGAACTGGATATGCGGTGAACAATGACCTTCGTCCCTCCAGGCAGATATTTCCTTCTTCATCCAATGTTCGAGGTTTTAATAAAAGGTATAGGGAAAATTTGATCAATCAAACAACAAAAACCTTATAAAAGAGATTTTAAAACGAGGTTGAATGAAATTGAATAATCATCCAAGATGTCCTGGACTTGATCGGGTTATCGATCCATTTCCCAAAGCCTATTTATGTCCTCGTTGTGGGAATGAAATTGAGATTTGGTCCGATGAACAGATAACAAAATGTTCGAGCTGCAACACAGTCATTCAAAACGAAAGTTCCCAATTTGATGAGGGAGTTAAAAACTCCTCATCACCAAATGGTAATGAGATTGCCCGGATCTTAAAAGAATTAGTTAACCTGGCGCTCAAATTGGGAGCTAGCGGTGCCACTGCCATTTCCGCAAAAGACATATCTGTTGAGGATGACCTGGCCAATCTGTGTCGAGAGCCTCATTGTGAAAATTATGGTCTTTCGTTGAGCTGCCCACCCCATGTTCGGGGACCATTGATATTTCGGGAGTGGTTGAGGGTCATGGAACACGCGGTCATTATTAAAATTGATGTTCCCATAGAAATCCTGCATTCTGATGAACGTCGTGACATTATGAGAGTTCTTCATGAAATTGTTGCAGAAATCGAATCGTCAGCTGTTGGATATGGCTACTCTAATTCAAAAGCTTTTGCCGGCGGTTCTTGTAAAAAGATTTTCTGCCGGGACGATCCAGGGTGTCGTGTACTGATCGAAGGAGGTGAGTGCCGGCACCCTCAACATGCGCGGCCCTCCATGTCCGGCTTTGGAGTCAATGTTTCGAAATTGATGAGAGTGACCGAATGGAATATGAAACGGGATGTTAATGTTAATAAAGACGACATAAACCGGGCATCGACCGGGATGGTTTGCGGTCTAGTCCTGATAGGTTGATACGAATTCACTCCGGAAAATCCCATAAAGAAACTTTACGCTTTATCCTTCTTAACGGAAAATTTGCGATATCTCAGTGCCAGGCAACGGTAATTCGGAATAAAAAAGGAGGTTAAGAAGCTATTAGAACCTATTATCGGAGACAGGCAAGTTTCGAGCTTCCCACAGAGGTGAAACGACGATGAGCCCAAACAAAAATCACCTGATCTGTCAGTTCAAAGTGACCCTGAAGGATATTCAGCCGCCGATTTGGCGGAGAATACAAGTTCCGGATAAGTACAGCTTCTGGGATTTGCATGTAGCTATACAGGACTCTATGGGTTGGCTCGATTACCATCTTCACGTATTTCAGATTCATGGGTTGCGCAGGAGCAAGGTGGTAGAGATTGGTATTCCTGATGACGAAATAGATGAGGACGTTATTTTGCCCGGCTGGAATATCCCAATCCGTGACTACTTTAGGGAGCCGGGTAACACCGCTTTATATTTGTACGATTTTGGGGATGGATGGCAACACGAAGTTGTACTTGAAGGCATTCTTCTAAAGGAAGAAGGAATTAAGTACCCAAGATGTATTGCGGGTAAACGCGCCTGCCCACCGGAGGACTGTGGAAGTATCCCAGGTTATTATGACCTCTTGAACGTCATTAAAAACCCGAAGCACGATGAATATGATGAGATGATTGCCTGGTTAAAAGGACACGCGAAAAACTATTATCCCTACGATCCCGATCGATTCAATCCAGAGCAGGTTCACTTCGACAACCCAAAGAAAAGATGGAAATACGCTTTTTCTAAGTCTTGAATAGGAAAATGGAAGCCAGAATCTCGTTTGATAAATTAGTATAAATAAGGTAGTAATATCATTCAGAACGATTAAAACGGCGGCGGATAGATAATGGAAAAAGTGGATGTGATCATCGTGGGGGGAGGACTGGCGGGTCTCTCCTGCGCCTATGAATTGGCAGATTCGGGAATGACCGTCCTTGTGCTGGAACGGGGTGATTTCTCGGGAAGCAAGAATGTGACTGGAGGAAGGATTTATCTTCGTCCCATTCTTCCTTATCTTCCCGACATCTGGAAGGATGCGCCCCTGGAAAGGCATGTGGTCAAAGAGATTTTTACCGCCATGGGGAAGACCAACTCCACCACCTTCGAACTTTACAGTGACCGGTTCAACCAAGAACCTTACCCGAGTTATACGATTCTCAGGGCAAAGTTCGATCGCTGGTTCGCTGATCTGGTTTCTGAAAAGGGAGGTTTTGTTATTCCCCAAAAGGCAGTGGATGATCTCATCAAAGAAAATGGAATAATCATCGGAGTGAAATCCGGGGATGAAGAGATCGGAGCGGACTGTGTCGTGGCAGCGGATGGCATTCTCTCCTTCTTGGCCGAGAAAGCAGGACTTCGAAAATCTTTTCAGCCCCAGCACTTTGCGCTTGGATTTAAAGAGGTGATTCGGCTTGATTCAAAAACAATCGAAGACCGATTTCGGCTCAGCGAGGGTGAAGGAGCCGCCCAACTTTTCCTCGGCACCCTTACTCAAGGAATGATGGGAGGGGGGTTCCTCTATACCAATAAAGACAGCCTCTCTCTGGGTATCGTCATTGGCCTCGATTCCCTTAATCGGAGACAACCCCGAGAGGAAATTTATAAACTTCTGGATCATTTTAAAGAGAGACCTGAAATTAGAAATTTAGTGAGGGGGGGAGAGATTGTTGAATATTCTGCCCATCTCATCACCGAGGGTGGGATTCATATCATGCCCAAGCTCTATACCGATGGGATGCTTGTGGTGGGGGATGCCGCCGGCCTCGGTCTCAATATGTTGGCCACGGTCAGGGGGATGGAGTATGCCATTGTCTCAGGTGTTTTAGCAGCACGCACCATCATTGGAGCAAAGGAGAGAAACGACTTTTCAGCTTCTTCTCTTGCTGAATATGAGAAACTTCTCAACGACAGTTTCATCCTGAAGGAGATGAATACTTTTCAAAACACGCTCGCAGTTCTGGAAAACGAAAGGCTTTTTACGAAGTATCCTCAGGTGATCTCCGACCTCTTTGAAAAGGTGATGTGGGTGGATGAAAATCCGAAAGAGGGAATTTATAAAACCAAAATAACTGAATTGAAGAAGGCATTTTTTAATATCGAAACACTGAAAGACTGGTGGCAGTTTAGAAAAATATAACCCTATGTGGGGAACTTCGAATATCGAAGCACGAAATTCGAAACAAGCACAAATGTTCAAAACACCAATTTTTCAAACAAAAAAGTTTGGTATCAATTTAGCTTTTTGAAAAGATGAGTTTGATGAGTGAATAGACAAAAAGAATTATCATAAAATCCCCCTTAATCCCCCTTTGCCAAAGGGGGAAACCCCTATCTCCTCCCTTTAGCAAAGGGAGGTGGGGAGGGATTTTAAAAAGTTTTTCAAACCGCTTAAGTGTTATAAAGTTTGTAATTTTGAAATTAGAATTTTGGTCATTGTTTCGCCTGTCCCGATTCTATCGGGGGATTTCGACATTCGAATTTCGGATTTATGGAGAGACCCTCAATGAAAATTACCGAAAAGATAGCCATTGATGCTTTTAAAAACGACAAGGAAACTCATATCCTTCTCGACCAAAAGATCTGCCATACCTGCAAGGAACGGTTCTGTATCTATGCCTGCCCGGCAAATCTCTATTCCCTTAATGAAAAGGGAGAGATGGTCGTAGAATTCGCCGGCTGTCTCGAATGTGGCACCTGCATGATCGCCTGCATCTATTGCTCTGTCAGATGGAAATATCCACGCAGTGAATTCGGTGTCCAATACCGCTTCGGATAAAAATAGGTGAAACCTGTTCAATCTTTCAAAACGCATCGTCAAGACCTCTCTTTTTTGATCCACCAATGAAAACCGACAAGGAACTTTACCGCAAATTGCGTGTCTTATCGTGCGAAACGTTATGGAATGAAGAAGTGGCACGGTTTGACCGGTCTTCTTCTGAGGAGCGGAGCAAACGGGTGGCCGTCATCCGGGCAGTGGGCACTGCCTTCTCTAAATCTGGGAGTGCAAAGCAGAAGGCCGAAGTGCGGTCATGGCTTGTTCGTCTCTTGAAGGATCCAATCGAAAAGGTGCGACGCTATGCAATGACAGCCCTACCCAAGCTTGGTTCTGGTCCGGTTGAAGAAAAGGAACTGCTTTCCTTATTGCAGACGACCACAATCGAGCGTGAGAAAAAATTCCTGGCGCAGGCTCTGGAAAAAATTGGGGGGACAGCCACACTGGACACGGTAACTGACGTTCCTGGTTTTCCCCAAACGGAGCAGAAGGTGAAAGCCAGCCTTGCCCGTCAAGAAAGACCCAGTACCATCCGAATGGAGCGACTTCTCTCCGGGGTAACCGGCTTGCGTACCCATTTGCACTGCCGCAAGGGGCTCGAAGAGATTCTCCACGATGAAGTGAAAGAGTATATTGCGAAATATAGGAAATTCCGCATCGTCGAGGTGCGGAGCGGCTTGGTTGCCATTACACCGACAACTCCTTTCTCTTTAAGAGACATTTACATGCTAAGGTGTTTTGCCTCCTTTGGCTTTTTCCTTGGCCATGTTCAGGGTTCAAACCCGACGGATTCTGTCAATGCTATAGCCTCAATGATGATATCGCCTTTATCACAGTCTATTCTGTCAGCTTTTACAGAAGGATCCATTCGCTATCGTCTGGAATTTGTTTCCAAGGGGCATCAGAGAGGTGCGGTGCGCCTCCTGGCAAATCGGGCTTATGCGATGTGCCCAGACATTCTCAACGATCCGCGAAGTGCCCCCTGGTCGATGGACCTTATTCCCACAGGACATGGGATCTCTATTGAATTGCGTCCGAAACTAACACCCGATCCGCGGTTTACCTATCGTGAGGAAGACCTTCGTGTGACCTCCCACCCTCCATTGGCCGCCTCAATGGCCCGCCTGAGTGGACGAGGGAAGCAGGAGATCGTATGGGATCCTTTTTGCGGATCGGGATTGGAACTTATCGAAAGGGCACGTCTGGGCGGTATACGAAGTATTTACGGAACAGATATCAACCCCAATGCGATTGACATTTGCCGGACTAACTTTGCTGCCTCCAAAGTGAAGTCCGTCCCATTGACACTCGCCTGCTGTGACTTTCGCGACTATTCTAAGGTCGAAGGCCTAGGCCCTGAGACCGTAACACTCATCATTACTAACCCTCCTATGGGAAGACGAATTCGTATTCATAACATACGCGGATTGTTTGGGGATCTTTTTGATGTCGCTGCGACAGTGCTCAAACCTGGCGGACGGCTGATCTTCGCCAACCCTTTGCGCATCGAACCATCAGATCCTTCACTTAAATTGAAGTATCGGAAGGTAGTTGATCTTGGCGGCTTCAACTGCCATCTCGAAATGTATATCAAGGAAGTCTCCAAGGGAGTATAACCTCGGTCTATCCCTTAAACTGGTTTTATTCTCAAGGTATTAAGAACCCATATTTTTCTTGACAACCTTTTATTTATAAGTTAATATCCGACCGACTGGTCGGATTTAATCCAAACGGTCGGTTTTTTATATACATGTAAGTTTCGGATTTAATTATGGAAAAAAACTGGATTGATTTAAGCAATAAAGAGATAGATAAGATGCAAAAAATTGCCAAATCTGCGGCAAAACTCTTCAATGAAAAGGGCTATCTTGAGACAAGTATGGATGACATCTCAAATGCGGCCCAATTGAGTAAGGGAGGAATCTATCACTATTTTTCAAGCAAAAATGAAATCCTCTTTTTCATTTCAGCCAATTTCATGGATCTCCTTCTGAGAGGGCTCGAGGAGGAACTTAAAAAGATCGAAGGCAGTTTTGCAAAAATAAAATATTTCATCTCACGACATATAAAATTTTATTCCCAATATCTCTCCGAAGCCAAGACTGTGATTCATGAAGCCCATCTCCTTCCGCCTGAATACTTTAAGGTTATCGCAGATAAAGAGAGGCAGTATCATCAAATTGTCAGTGACATTCTTTTTGCCTTCTTTGAGGGGAAGGTTGAAAAGGACCAATTGAAAGCAGTTGCCTTCATTCTGTTTGGTACCTGCAACGGAATTTACTACTGGTATGATCCGAAGGGATCCATTACTCCGGAGAACCTCTCTGAGATCATAGGTGACATTCTCTGTGTGGGTTTGACAGGTTACAAACAAAAAGGCGAAGTCGTCAAGTTTTAAGATGACAAGGAACGATGTTTGACCAGGCTACTCTCATTCCAACCGAGGAACTAAAAAAATTTCGGGAGAAGGTTCATCAACTTGCAAAGGGAAAGATTGCTCCCCAGGCTTCTCTGGTGGATGAAGAGGAATTTTTTAACCGTAACGTGGAATCCCTGCTATGGGACCATGGACTGCTCACCCTTACTTTCCCGGAAGAATACGGGGGGGTTCGAAGAGATAAGACATTGTCCCTGTGCATCGCAGTTGAAGAGATCGCAAAATATTGTGCTTCTTCCGCGCTTCTACTAATCATCCAGGCTGTTGGTAGTTTTCCAATCATCCACGCCGGCTCCCCAGAAGTGAAGCAAAAATACCTGCCTCAGATGAGCAAGGGCCGGAAACTGGTAGCCTATCTTGTGACAGAACCTACTGCGGGTTCGGACGTTTCTGGTATCCGGACCACAGCAAAGCGAATTGGAGATCATTATCTTCTCAATGGATCCAAATGCTTTGCCACCAGCGGCGGAGTGGCTGGCATCTATTCCGCGCTGGCTAAAACGTCCGAGGAAAAACGGAAGAGTTCATTCTTTCTTGTCGAAAGACAATTCGAGGGGCTGTCGATCGGGCGGACAGAACGAAAACTCGGCCAGAGAGGATCCAATACGACTGAGGTCTTTTTAGAAAATGTGAAGGTGCCCGCAGAGAATCTGTTGGGCCGTGAGGGAGATGGTTTTCTGATCGCCATGAAAGATTTTGACATGTCCCGGCCTGCCATCGGCGCCCAGGCATTGGGAATCGCCGAGGGCGCTCTTGAAGTACTTCTTCAATCCATCAAGGAGAAACAGACACTTCAAAAGCCGATCACCAATTATTCTATCCTTCAGGCTACCCTAGCAGATTCAGCTATCTTGATCGAAGCCGCCCGCGGGCTCGTCTATCGTGCTGCCATTCTGAACGATGTGGGGGAGAGCAATACAAAACTTGCATCCATGGCAAAGTGTTTTGCCTCGGATGCAGCAATGAAAGTCACCTATGAAATCATCGATGCCCTCCAGATCGTCGATGGGTATCGTTCTCTAAAAAAAATGGATGCAGTGAGAATGTATCGGGATTCCAAATTAACTCAAATTTTTGAAGGAACCAACCAGATCCAGCGTCTGGTCATCGCAAGACAACTCTTAAAAGATCTGACGAATACTTAAAGGGGGAAAAATCTAATGGACTTCAGTCTCACGTCTCGACAACGGCTTTTAAAAGATGCCGTCCGTGAATTTATGAAAGGGGAATGTGACCCCACCGTTACACTTGAACTGGCAAAGAAGAAACAGTTCCCTTGGGAGATCTACAGGAAGGCCGGACAGAATGGTTATCTTGCCTCCTACTATCCCAAAGATCTTGGCGGACAGGGATTGCCCTTACTCGACTATTGCCTGATCATGGAGGAGATGATCCGCTATGACAACCGGGTCGGAATGGCACTCAGCCTCGGTTCCATTCCTGCCAAAACCCTTCTGAGGTTCGGAAACGAAGAGCAGAAGAAGAAATATCTTCCCAAACTGACAAAGGGAGAGGGAGTTGCTTCCATTGCCGTGACCGAACCCAATCACGGGAGTGATATCAGTTTTCTCGATACCCGCGCTGAGAAAAAGGGAGATGAATACATTCTCAATGGCAGCAAGATCTTCATCACCAATGCGGACATCTCCGATTTCTATACAGTCTTTGCCCAGACCAACCCAGATGCCCCTCCTTACCGGGGAATCAGCGGTTTCATCGTGGAAAGACAGCAGGAGGGGGTGACCGCCCTCGACCTGGGAGAAAAGATCGGATTAAGAACAACCTCTTCCTGTAGTATCGAATTTCGTGACGTAAAAGTACATAAGAGTAACCTCCTAGGAAAAGAGAACCACGGCTTCACTTACATCATGGAAGCTCTAAATGAAGGAAGAGCCGAGATTGCCAATGAAGCCGTCGGCATTGCAAGAGGGGTGTATGACCGGGCACTTTCCCACACCAAGAACCGGGAGCAGTTTGGTCAAAAGATCGGCAAATTTCAGAACATCTCCCACATGATTGTCGAGATGTCCGAAGAAATCGAATCCTCCGCCCTGTTAGCCTATAAAGCAGTCTGGTTGATTGACCAGGGAAAGATGGACCTCTCCACTTCTCTACAGGCAAAGGTCAAATGTACCTTGACTGCCATCGATGTCGCTCTCAAGGCAATGCAGATCTTTGCGGGGTATGGTCTTTTTGACGAACAGTTTATTGCGGGTTATCTTGGAGATGCCCTGGCCTCGTGGCTCCTCGAAGGAACAGGACAGATTCAGAGAAATACAGTGGCAAGTCACCTTCTCGGAAAATTGTAACCGTGGAGGCTTCATCTTATAATGCAATTATTAACCAGGGCATATTATAGTTTGTATGAGCCCCGGTAGGTCATTGCGAGGCGTCCCGCTAAAGCGGAACGACGAAGCAATCTGAAGCCGAGATTGCCATGCCCTTCGGGCTCGCAATGACAACTTTTTATGGTCCAAAATGTAACCTATTTCATGCTCTAAGTAATATTGAAGAGGGAGAACTTTTATGGATTTTGAAATGAGCAATCGCCAGAAACAGATTCGACTGGCAGCACGGGAATTCGCAGAAGGAGAATTGGCTGCCATCGGCCAGGAGTGTGAGATCAAAGAAAGCTTTCCAAGAGACCTCATCAAAAAAGGATCTCAACTTGGCTTTGTCGGCGCCTTTATTAAAAAGGAAAACGGAGGACTTGGGCTTGGCTTTCTTGAGCATGCCATTATTCTTGAGGAATTCTGGAGAGTAGACCCAGGCCTAGGACAGGTCTTCTCTTCCCTCACCTTCGGCGCAGAAGAGTTACAGTTTTTCGGTTCGGAAGAGCAGAAGAAAAAATACCTTCCCTCTCTGGTCAAGGCGGAGCGGATCATGGGTTTTTCCATCACCGAACCTGAAGCAGGAAGCGATACCGCTTCAGCCTCCACCTCAGCGGTCAAGGATGGTGAGGAATATGTGGTCAATGGCAATAAGGTGATGATCACCAATGGAACGATAGCCAATTTCATTCTCGTCTATTGCCTGACCAATCCAGAAGAACCCTCTAAGTCAAAGCGGCACAGCATTATTCTCGTTGAAACCGATCGAGCAGGATACAAGGCAGACCAAATTCATCGAAAGATGGGGATCCGTGCTTCGGACACAGCCAACATCTATTTCAACAATGTGAGGGTTCCGAAAGAGAACCTGATTGGCAAGGAAGGAAATGGATTCTCCCAGTTAATGAAATTTTTCGACCACTCCCGTTCGTATGTGGCGGCTCATGGGGTTGGTTTGGCGCAGGGCGCCATGGAGCAAGCGATTAACTATGTAAAAAAGAGAAAACAGTTTGGAAAAACGATCGCCTCTTTCCAGGCGACCCAGTTCAAGATAGCCGACATGGCCACGCTCATTGAGACCGCCCGATCCCTTGTCTATAAATCCTGCTGGAACCTCGACCGGGGAAACATCGATTCCCTGCTGGCGGCCATGGCCAAATGGTGGGCCTGCAATGTGGCAGTGAGAGTGGTGGATGAGGCGCTTCAAATGCACGGAGGTTATGGCTACCTTGAAGACTATCCCATTGAACGATTTTACCGCGCCGCCAAGATACTTGAGCTTTATGAGGGAACAAGAGAAATTGACAAGATGATGATCGGTCGCAAGATTCTGGGAGTGACCTAAATAACAGAAACAGGGTAC
>VGSD01000020.1 GCA_016875155.1 Deltaproteobacteria bacterium
AATCTCCCGCATCCCTAAGAACTATAAGCCTGAAGAAGTTGAATGGGGAAAACCAGTTGGAAGAGAGGCTTGGTAAATGGCAACCTATATTCCACAGAAAGGTGATTTTGTTACCGTCACTTTCGATCCTCAGGCTGGCCATGAACAGAAAGGGCGCCGGCCTGCCCTGGTTGTGAGCAACACTCTATTCAACAAACATACTGGTCTTGCTATTGTCTGCCCCCACACTCATACCGATCGGAACTTTCCCTTCCATGTGGCTGTTGTGAACGATCCCAATGTCACAGGATTCGTTATGGTCGAACAAGTCAAATCGATTGATTTTCGCGCGCGGCATGTCAAGTGCATTGGGAGGGCTTCAGATAACATACTTGAACAGGTTCTGTCTATCCTTGATGCCTGTATCTATTGATACCGCTATTCTGGTTAGATTTACTGACTTATTTTCTCAACTGGATAAATAACTTTTTCAGCTCCTCTTCTACCTCTTTTCCAGGTCTTTTGAGGGGGAGCCTTGGATCTCCACCGAAATAACCGGCGAGGTCCATTGCCATCTTCAAGCCCCCGATCCCGTACTTCATTGTAACTGCCTTGGCAAGAGGGGTTAACCGGTTCTGCAATCCCGTTGCCTCAGCCATTTTCCCCTGCTGGTAAAGATTTTGAATCCGGACACATTCCCCTGGAACAGCATTTGCCACAGCGAGAATCCCTCCCACTGCTCCGATACAAAGGGCAGGGAAGAAGACTGGCGCTGAACCGACAAAGACCGAAAATCCTTTTTTTGAGAGATAGATGATATCGTTCAATTGGCCGATGTTTCCGGAGCTATCTTTAATTCCCACAATATTAGGATGAAAGGATAGTTTCGCCACCAGTTCAGCGTCCATATTGATTCCGGTAAATTGGGGGACGTTGTAGAGAAGGATGCCCATTCGTGAGGCTTCTGCCACAGCGACGAAGTGGTCGTAAAGGGTCTGGGGTTTCATCGCACCTTTAAAGTAGGATGGGGTGACGATAAGACCGTAATCAGCACCAATTTTTGCGGCCTGATTGGTAAAGCGGATGGTCTCTTGTGTCGATTCCTCCCCTGTTCCAACGATCATTACCTTTGACGTGGGAATCGATTCTCTGGAGGCTTCCATGACTTTCATCTTCTCTTTCTCATTCAGATAGACTGCCTCGCCATTGGAGCCAAGGATAAGATAGCCAGAGAGCCCAGTTTTGTTCCATTTACTAAAATTCTCTTTTAACCTATCCAGTGCCAGGCCTCCTTTTTGGAAAGGAGTGGTAATCGGAGGCAGGACGCCGTGAAGTTTCATCATCTTTCTCCTTTAGATAGTAGTTTTCCAATCTACTCTTTTTTTCATTATAATTTATCTTGACAACTTTAACAAATTTGAATTTAATATCAAAAATTAATTAGTTAGGATGGTTTGAAATCTGAGAAATATCTGGAGGTGAGCTTTGGTTGAGGAGAGAGTCAAGGATGCGACTAAGATCTTAAACCTTTTAAGGTCAATGTCCGGGTATAAACCTCATTTTGAGATTATTGGGAACTACCGGCTGATTGACGATGGCATCCAGCCTGAAGCCACCATCATGCTTAAAGCAAATGGAAAAGAGATGCATGAGGCGGATACGGGTGCTGGGCCGGTGGATGCACTCGCCAAAGTGTTAAAGAAGTCGCTCAAATCTATTTTCCCTGAAGTGGACCAGATAAAATTAATAGATTTCAGTTCCAGAATTTTTGATCCCGGAGCTGGAACCGCAGCCGGTGTAGAAGTGGAGATCCTCTTCAGCAATGGGAAAGAGGCGTGGAGGGTGAAAGCCTTTTCTGAAAATATCTGTAAAGCCTCTTTTTTGGCCTTAGTGGATGGGTTTGAGTACGGAATTTATATATCGAAAGAGGAAGGAGGGAGAAAGAAATAATTCGGGGATTGACATCAAGAACCATTTGAATATAATGGCATCATCAAAAACTAAAGGAGGTGAGAGGGCGTCACATCAGGGTAAAATCGAGGTGGGGGAATTCATTGGTATCTCACAGATGGTTAGTTAGCCAAAAGGAGGTAAATTATGAATTCAGTCGTTGTCCTAATTATAGGGTTTATCGTTTTTTTGGTTGGTTACCGTTTCTATGCCAAGTATATCGATGCAAAAATTGTAAAGGCAGATCCTAAAAAAGCCA
This sequence comes from Deltaproteobacteria bacterium, assembly GCA_016875155.1. Next base: position 2,189 of record VGSD01000020.1, read on the forward strand.
CCCCGGCTAAGATGTATATGGATGGGGTGGAATTCATGCCCACCAGCAAGAACATTCTCTTCGGATATCAATTTAAATCGATCGCAGGTGCAGGCCCAATTATTGGACCAATCATTGCCATTCAATGGGGATGGCTTCCGGCACTGCTCTGGATTTTGCTTGGAGCCTTATTCATTGGATGGGTTCAAGACTACTCAAGTGCAATGGTGGCAATGCGAAAGGATGGCGCTTCTTTCGGAGGCCTAAGTCACACATTGATTTCGCCGAGGGCAAGAATCATTCTTCTTTCCTTTATCTATTTTTATCTGCTCCTCATCGCTGGCGCCTTTGGTAATGTGGTTGTCAGCACAGCCATTGGACTGAAGGCCTCTCCTATGGCATGGCTTTTCCTTACCTTCGCCGGAATTCTTGCAGGTCAGATGATCTATCGGTGGAAGAAAGATATTATCCTGACAACAGTTGTGACCGTCATCATCGCTCTGGTTGGGATATATCTTGGAACCGTAGGCCCCTCTGATAAGATTATTGGGGCCGATCTTGCGAATAGCCGGACATTATGGGCAATTGCCGCATTTGTGTTTTGTTACTTTGGGGCTGTTTTACCGATCTGGAGGTTTGCACTCCCCATCAACTATGTCGCTTCCTATATTGTTTTTCTGGGACTCTTCTTCGGGATCATTGGGGTGTTTGTGCTTCATCCAGATTTCACGCTTCCCGCGACGACTAGTTTTTCCATCGGAATTGGCCCTATTTGGCCGATTATGTTTGTCACGATTGCCTGCGGAGCGATTTCAGGATGGCACAGCATTGTTTCGAGTTCAGGGACAGCACGCCAACTCGAGAATGAATTAGATGCCCGTCCTGTCGGTGGTGGAGTGATGTTTGTGGAGATGATGCTTGCGCTATTTGCCTTAATTATTGCGGGAGCGATTTATGCTTCACCAGCCGAATATGGCGCTGCCGTGGCGAAGGGGCCAGGGGGTGTGTTTGCAGCAGGTGTATCAAAATTTTTAGGGGCGTTAGGGCTTCCGGCGGCTCTCGGACGATCTTATGGAAGTGTCATGATGATCGTCCTGGCCATAACGATCATGCAACTGGTTGTGAGATTTATGAAGGTTGCAACTTCAGAGTTGTTGAGTGACGTGAGCCCCATTTTTAAGAACGCCCATGTCGGGACAATTGTCGCCAGCATCCTCGGTATTATCCTGGTTCTGACCGGCTGGTGGCAATACCTGTGGGTGCTTTTCGGAGGGGCAAATCAGTTGATGGCATCCCTTGCATTGATGCTGGTGACAGCCTGGTTGATGTCCGAAGGGAAAAACTATGCGTGGAGTTTTTATCCAATGATCTTTATGTTCGTGACGACCATTGCTGCTCTGATCTATACCTCTTATGGGCTGCTCAGCAAAGTGTTTACAGGAGCCGTGACAGGGGTAGAAAAGGTCGTTGGAAATACGCTCATGGGATTTGTTGGGTTCTTCCTCGTTATTGCTGCTATCGTTCTGGTCGTAGAAGGAGTGAAAGCTTTTGGCCGGTACCGGGCCGTAAAAGCGCAGGCATCGCCGGCGAGAGCCTAAAAAGGTTGGAGGCTGGAGGTCAGAAGTGAGAGGACCAAAGCCAAATATCGAGTACTGAAAGAAAATCCCCCTGCTCCGGTAGGGAAGAGGGGTGGGGGGATTTTCTTATTTTCCAATCGGAGGAGAAGGTTCTTATGACAGCAGAGGATAAAAAGAAAAGGGGGGGAATTTTTCAAGCAGTCAAAGAATTCGTTTACGGGGTAGCAGCACACGATTCAGCCCGGTTTGCCCTAAAGACAAGGGCAAGCATGGAGCACCTTTTCATCTTAATCACGATGGGTGATATGCTGGGTGTCCCAATTTTGCCCCCATACTATTCTTTAAGACTGCTGCCCTATGTGGTCCCCCAGATTTCAACCTGGAAACGAAGAATGTTGAGAGAAAAAGATTTTACCGATGCCTTGGCCTGATAATAGTTCGGAGTGATGAGTTCGGTGTTCGGAGTCAAGAATCTATATTCGTTAACTCCGAACTCCGAACTATGCATTTAGAAAGGGGTGATTCCAATTCCATTAGCAGATATTTTTGATAAGTTTCCGGATCGGCGCTACATCATGTTTGGCGGAAAAGGAGGGTTGGGGAAGACCACGTTTTCTGCTGCCGCTGCTTATTATTTAGCCAAAAAAGGGAAGAAGGTCCTGGTCTTTTCGGTAGACCCTCAAGCTTCGCTGACTGATATTTTCCGGAAAGACATCTTTGGCAAGGGGCCAACAGAGATCATGCCGAATCTTTATGCTCAGGAGATTGATGCGGACCATCGTGTCAAAGAGTATCAGCAGGAAATCCGCCAGAAGATTCTCGATATGTATGGGATGGATAAGATCCCTGAAGAGATCGAGAGTTATATACAGGCAGCAGCTGCCGAACCCGCCATGGAGGAGAGCGCCATTTTTGATGAAGTGGTCGATATTGTCATCAAAGGTGGCTATGACTACTATATTTATGACCTGGTCCCTTTAGGCCATGCCCTCTATTATTTGAGCATGGCATCTGTTTATGACGCCTGGATCAGCAAGATCACGGGGCTGAGGGAACAGATGAGGGAATATGATCAAGTAGCGGCAGTCATGCGGCGGGAGAAGGAGCTGGATGAAGACGCCATTTTGAATGAACTCATCTATATTAAAGACCGCATCAATAAATCTTCGAGCATCCTGACCGATAAACAGAAAACCGCCTTCTTTTTTGTCCTGACTGCGGAGGAGATGATTATCAAGGATACCTTAAAGGCAGCCGAACTTTTTGCCAAATTCGATGTTCCCCTGAGCGGTTATATTATCAATCGAGTTCTCCCAGTCAGTTTAAAAAACCAGAATATTCCTGAGTATCTAAAGAATCGTCTTGATATGCAGGAACATTACTTGAAGGTAATTGATACAACTTTCGGAAAAGAGATTTTAGCTTCTGTCCCTGAGATGGAGCGTGATGTGACCGGCCTTCCAATGATTGAGAAGATGGCTAAGGCCATGTTCGGGGAATTCTAGTCACCAGTGATAGGTGATCAGTGATCAGGAGACAGTCAGCAGAAGGCAGACAAACAATAGGAGATAAACCGTGAACCAAATAACGATCAATATGGAAAAGTTCATGAAGGATCATCCCCGTTTGAAATATATCTTCTTCGGAGGAAAAGGCGGGGTGGGTAAGACCGTCATGGCAGGGACAGCTGCACTATGGTCTGCAAAACAGGGGAGGAAAACTCTGCTGGCCTCAACCAATCCTGTGCATAGCCTCTCCAACCTTCTGGAAAAGGATGTCTTCGGAAAAGCTGCAGTCGTCTGTGATGAAGACAAATGTTATGCCTTTGAGATTGACACCAAGGATACAATCGAGAGGTCTAAACAGGAGATCCGCGAAAAAATAAACTGGTTTTTAAAATTCGCAGACATTACAACGAAGGCAGAAGATTTCATCGAATCGGCCACCATGAACCCTGCCTTTGAAGAGTCGGCGATGTTTGAAAATATGATGGATCTCATGTTTAAGGACGAGTACGATTTTTATGTGTTCGACACTGCTCCTACGGCCAACGCAAGGCGTCTTCTCGGAATGTCCAAGGTCTATTCCCTCTGGGTGGAAAAGATGTTGAAGAGCAGGGAGGAGGCGAAATCTCTGAGAGAGATGCTCTCCTTCTCTAAGAAAGAGGAAAAAGATCCCCTCCTGGATTATCTTTTAGGTTTCAAGGACAGAATGGCGCATGCCAAAGAACTTCTGACCGATGAGGCCCTCACCGCTTTCTTCTTTGTGACACTTCCGGAGAGCCTTCCCATCGCCGTGATCACCAGATTTATCAACTGGTTCCATGAATTCGGAATTCCAGTGGGCGGCGTGGTGGTCAATGGATTGATTCAAAAGGAACAGGTCGGGAAAGATGCGGCGGAATTCGTTCTCAATCGGGTTAAGATGCAAGAAGAGCATATGGAAGAGATCTGGAAGATCTTTGGAAATCAGGTGAGGGCGATTGTGCCTCTCTTTGAAACCGAAGTCAAGGGATCAAAGATGCTCAATCGGACCATCGGACATCTATTTCCCAGATGATCTCTTACTACGTTTTTAAGAGACTCCCTTTCTTTAAACCCTTCCAATTTTGAATGGGCCCAAATGGCCCAAAATGACATTTTTCGTTCCAATTATGTAACATGGTTAGGGGTGGCTTTAGACCAGGCCTCAGGGTTATTAGTCTAACCACTTAATAATATTAATAAATTTAAGTTATCCGATATTGGTATAGAAATTGCTATAGATTAATATGTTTTAACATATTGGAATTACTCGATTTTTAAAAGGATTAGGAAATGTTAATTCTGCTTCAACTTATTCTTACTGTTATTGCGATATATATTGCCGTCACTCATGAGGAAGCAACGAGACTCATTATACCCCTGGCTTGCCTTGTTTTGATGTTTATTATAGGTCGATTGGAAAGAAATACATCTGAGAAAGAGAAGGCCCGGAAGGATTACTTAAAGTCAGAGATTGATAAATTTTCTCAAAAGGATTCGACGACGATTAAAGAACAAGACTTTTTCACCATCGAAACACTCCTCTGGCCCAAAAGCGAATTACTCTTGCTCGATACGGTTCACGCCATCTTCAAAGATCTGGGTTTTATGATCACTCCCGGGATTCAATATCACTCGGTGGATCGAATTATTAAAGTTCCAAATATACAAAAGTCTTTTGGGTTGCAGGTTATGATGTACGAAGGAGAAGCAGACCGGACTCATCCCAAGCTCACCAGACTCCTTCAGTTCGAAAAAGAGAAGAAGGAAGAAGAGAAGTCTCTGATCGTTGCGAGCACTCAGGTTCGTCTTCCCCTTGCCGACAGGGAGAAAGCAAGTCACATTTCAAGAGAATTAACAGAATTTCTCGTTAAGTATAATGTCAGTTTTATCACCGCGCATCATCTCTATGGGCTCTGGCAGAAAGCCAAGAGAGGAGAGATTGATATCTTCACATTTTTTCAGAAGATCTATTCCCACCGGGGCGAAATCTCTCCTCAGAAAAGAGCCGAAGATTTTCTTTTTCCCCAACCTGACTTACCCATCCAGTAAGTGCATCTAGAATTTCATCCCCGTTTATTTGAGGGTTTCTAATTTTTTCTTGGCGATGTCAGCCTGTTCGGTTTTGGGGTACCGGTCTGTCACACGCTTGAGGAGGTTTCTGCCATTCGTCTTATCCCCCAGTTCCAAAAAGGCAAGCCCCTGCTTGAGCAGGGCCGAGGAGACTTTGTCCCCTTCAGGATATTTGACGATGACCTTTTCGTATTCGAGGATTGCTTTTTCATAATCTTTTTTAAGAAAGTGGGTTTCTCCGATCCAGAACTGAGCGTTATCCGAGAGTTCCATGTTTGGATAGGTTTTAAGAAAGGCCTCGAATTTTCTCCGACTTCCGTCCAGGTCTCCTTTCTGGAATGTCTCATAGGCATCCTTGTAGAGGTTCCCTGCTGTGGTGGAAGGCGTTTTCGGTTCAATCGCAAGCTCTTTCGTCGGGGTTGACTTTTCCATCTCGGACAGCTTCGAAGTTATTTTTGTGTCCAATCCCTTGAGACGTTCTTCCATTGCTTTCAGACGTTCATCATAAGACCGATTCTTCTCTTCAAGGGAACGATTTCGATCCTCAGAAGCCTTTCCTCTTTCCTCAAGAATTCTTAACCGGACTTCGACTTCGTCTTTGATTCGAGAGACCTCCCTTGTAGGTTTGTTAAGAAACTCCTTATACTCGGCCACACCTGTAGAGAGGGCCTTCAACTCAGACTGGAGGGTTTCAAGGCGGAGAAGGAGGTCTGCCTTAGTCTTTTCGTTTTCCGCCTGCAGGGATGAGTGATTTGTTCCAGCCTCCTTTTTAAAGGCAGTCAATTCCGTTCGAATGGACTCGATCTCTTTCTTAATCGAATCCTTCTCTTTTTGGACCTGACTCAGTTGTAGATCGAGTCTATGGATATCCTTATCAAGAATCTGGACATCACCTGAGGTGGCGCATCCGGAGAGGGACAGTATCACCCCAAGGATGATTCCCCATATCTTGTAATCACCCTTTTTCATATAGGCCCTCCTTTTGAGGACTTTCCTATTTTGCCGTGATTAAAAAATTAGCCCTCCGGTTTTTCGCCCAGGCATCTTCATTGTGAGCGGGGTCGAGGGGCTTCTCTTCACCGTAACTGATCGTAGAAATCCGGTCTGTTCCAATTCCAAGGGAGTTCAGGTATTTTTTTGTGCTGCTAGCCCTTCTCTCTCCGAGGGCGAGGTTATATTCGTTCGTCCCCCTCTCATCACAGTGTCCTTCGATCTGAATCTTCAGACCGGGATATTTTTTTAAGACGGCTGCATTCGCTTTTAAGATTTCTGCATCACTAGGCCGGATATCGTATTTATCGAAGTCGAAGCGGATCGGCTTAAGGAGGCTGCTTTCATAGACCACTCCTTCAATACCGGGAGTCTGTTTGGCCTGGAGACTTCTTTCCAATTCCCTTTTGGCTGCCTCTTCTTTTAACTTTGCCTCCTCCTTCGCCTTCTCTTCAGCTATTCTCCTGGCCTCCTTCTCCTCCTGGGCCTTCCGTTCAGCCTCGATTCTTGCCGCCTCCTTGGCTGAGGGTTCATCCTTCACCACTGTTTTTTTGGGGCAGCCCATCAGGATCAGACCGATGCAAAGGATGAAGATGATTGAAACGATGTAGCTTTTTCTTTTCATAATAAACCTCCTCTACAAATAATTTTTAAAATTGCATACTATTCAAAACGCTTGGACCATGCCGGGCTCGATTCACCTCCTTTTGATGTAGTGAGAAGCCTCTGATTGAACCCATTGGCGTTCATGATATAAATTCTTGATCCCCCCGTTCGAGTCGAGCTGAAGGCAATGTAACGGCCATCCGGAGACCAGCAGGGGCTTTCATTGCTACTGCCGTTGGGGGTCAGTTTCTTAAGTCCGGAGCCATCGGGTCCAATGGTGAAGATATGGAATTGGCCTCCTGCTCTTCCACAGAAAGCGATTCGGTCTCCTTTAGGGGACCAGGAAGGGCTGGTATTGTAATTTCCCTCATAGGTGAGGCGGCGGACATTGGAGCCGTCCGATGACATGATGTAGATCTGAGGCGAGCCCGATCGGTCAGAAGAAAAGACAATCTGCTTCCCATCTGGAGACCATCTTGGTGTGGATTCATTTCCATGTCCACTGGTGAGTCTCCTTGGGTTTTCTCCCTTGGCATCGATGAGGAAGATATCCGATTTTCCATCCTTTCCAATCATCAAAGTAATCTGTTTCCCGTCAGGCGACCACGAAGGAGAGGCGTTCAACCCCGGATGAGAGGAGAATCGCTGAAGGTTCTTCCCTTCTAAATCAATCAGATAGAGGTCCGGATTCCGCTTGAGATAAGAGGTGAAAGCGATTTTCTTGCCATCGGGTGTCCATGCTGGTGAGATATTGATCGACTGGTTCTGAGTGATGGGTCTCATATTGGCGCCATCGAAATCCGCGATAAAGATCTCTCGGCTTTCTCCCTGCCGAACCACGTAAGCCATTTTCGAACTGTGGACTCCTTTTTCTCCTGTGAGATGGAGGACGGTCTCATCGGCGATCCGGTGAACCATATTCCGAAGATTCTGGAGCATGCCGTCATATTGATTTCCTGCGAGGTGTTTCTGTTCTACCAGATCGATGAGATGGAATTTCAGCCTGAGATTGAGACCATTCCCTTCAAGGGTTGCTTCTCCTGCCAGGAGGATCTCTCCGCCTGATGAGGCCCATTCCTGTATGGAGAGTATGTTGGGTATGCCTTCCTTCTCTTTGAGATAGACAGGAAGAGCCGAGTGATCAATGACCCTGAAAAATCCAGAGAGAGTGAGATCATTGGCCAGAACCTCATAGGCTTTTGCCGTAAGGGCGGGCGGTGTCTTCTCGACCGATTTCCATTTCGGAAGGACGATGGGGATCTGGACGAAGGTGGGATCCGTGATGTCGAGATAGACCCTTGCCTCGACCGAGTGAATGGAAACGAAAGATAAGATGAGGATATAAATAAAATATTTAATCATCTCTTAATCCGGGAAGAAACGGATTCCAATCTCCAGACTCTCCTGGTTCAACTCTTTTGGGATGGGAGGCAGAGGGTCTGCCTTGATCACAGCCCGCATGGCCATCTGGTCATAGAGCGCATTTCCTGATTTTTTTTCAAACCATGATTTTTGAATTCTACCGTCCCGCTCTATTATTATGACAATAATAGCCTCCAAGTCAACCCTTTCTTTTAGGATATTTTCAGGAAGGGTCCATGACTGTTTAATCTTTGTCCACAGGAGTCCATAATACTCATTCAGTTTCGCCTCCCGGAGGGATGGGGAGAGCGCCGGAGGAGCGGCCGGAGAAGGAGAAGGAGAAGGGGAAGGGGGCGTCGGGGGCGTCACCTCTCTCTTTGTCATCCGCTTCTGAATCTCATCAAGGGCGGCTTTTCTCCGAATCTCCTCTAGGGCCTCCTGAATGCGGTGAAGAGACTCTTTATCTCTCTCCTTCTTCTTTACCTTTTCGACGATGTCATCCTTTTTGGGTTTGTCAATGGGTTTTATCTTCTCAACGAGTTTGGTTTTTTCTTCCTTAGGAGCCGAAGGGGGAGGAATTTGGGGTTCAGGTATGGGAATAGGCATGAGGGTCACCGTATAGGTGGTGGGACGGACTTTAGTAAAGTCATGCCAGGGATTAAGGCTGAGAAGAAGGACAAAAACACAATGGAATAAGAATGATATTCCGACCGTCGCAAAAAACCGTACCACAGAATTTTGTCTCTGCAAATGCATCTTTACCCCGTTAGAAGGCCCCGTTGCTCACAACATGGATTATGATTGTCCCTTCTTTGGCCAACATGGAGTTTCATGCCTCGTGTGAGCCTTCCCGTTAGAAAGATGAAAATTTTCTAATGGGGTTTATTCCTTATTCTTTCTAAGGAAACGGAGAAATGCTATTCCAATTGGAGAAAGCGTCCTCCTGCGATGTGAGACGATATATATCTGCCGGAGAATCGCATCCAGTCCCTCCGCATCGATTTTTAAAAGCATCTTCCGGTTCAATTCTTCTTCTGCGGCTCTCTTTGAAATAAAGGCAAGCCCGACCCCCGCCTTCACCGCCTCCTTTAACGAAGAGGTACTGCCCATTTCCATGACCACATGAAATTGTTTCAGGCTTCTGCTCCTTTTTCGCAATTCTCTTTCAACCGCCATCTGTGTTCCTGAACCCTCCTCACGGATGATCCAGGGTTCTTTCAGCAGATCTTCTATCTTTGCCCTTCTCTTACGGCTCAAAAAATGGTTGGGGGAGCTCACGACAATGATTTCGTCCTCCGTATATTTTTCGTAATGAAGGGAAGGGTGATTCAGTTTTGCGCCGGTGACCCCAAATTCCACAGTCCCCTCCAGCACATATTGAACGATCTCCTTCGTATCTGCGATCTTGAGAGAGATTCTGAAATGGGGATGCCCCTTCTTAAAATCGCCCATCAATTTAGGCAGGAGATATTCTCCGGGGATCGTGCTTGCCCCCAGAGAAAGTTCTCCCCTGATCCCCTGAGAAAACTCGCCGAGGGCATTGATCAGCTCTTTACGTGAGGTGAGGATTTTAAGGGCAAATCCATAGAAGATTTCTCCAGCCTTTGTTAAACGGACTTCCCTTCCGTTTCGGTCGAAGAGACGGATCGACAAAGTTTTTTCTAAAGTGAGGATGTGACCGCTTACCGTGGGCTGAGTGAGGAAGAGGTCTTCTGCCGCCTTCGAAAAACTTTTTAAACTGGCAACCCGGCAGAATGTTTCAAGATGTCGAAAATCGATGTGTAATTCTCTCGCTTCCACTTTGGACAAAATATTAAATCCCTTTGCATTTAATTGCAAGCAAAAATTTATATTCCACCTATAGAATTCAATAGTTCCAGTGATTTCTCTGTTTTTGTTCCTGTTTTAGTTTGTATCCTATGAGATAGACAACAGAATTTTAGAAAAGTTCTTGAGATTTTGAATGACAGAGGTTTGGGGAATAAAAAACGGCTTGGAAGTTTTTCCAAGCCGTTTTTTTATGTTCGATGAATCTTCTGATGTTTAGTACATATCACCCATACCGCCCATTCCACCCATTCCACCACCTGGAGGCATAGGAGGATACGGGGCTTTCTTCTCCGGTTTTTCAGCCACAAGAGCCTCTGTAGTGATCATCAGAGAGGCGACTGAAGAGGCATTCTGGAGAGCCAGTCTGACCACTTTGGTTGGGTCGATGATACCGGCTTTGATCATATCGGTATATTCATCTTTTGAAGCATCGAATCCAAAGGCTCCCTTCTCATTCTTCACCTTTTCACAGACGACAGAGCCTTCCAGACCTGCATTGTTGGCGATCTGACGAATGGGCTCCTCAAGGGCCTTTCTGATAATCTCCACACCGATCTTCTTGTCTCCCTCCGCCTTCGTCTTTTCCAGTAAGGAAAGGCAACGGAGGTAGGCCACACCGCCACCAGGCACGATTCCTTCTTCGACAGCGGCTCGAGTTGCATTGAGAGCATCTTCCACGCGGGCCTTCTTCTCCTTCATTTCGGTCTCAGTGGCTGCACCCACATTGATGACAGCGACCCCACCGATGATCTTGGCCAATCGTTCCTGGAGTTTTTCGCGATCATAGTCGGAAGTGGTCTCTTCAATCTGTGCACGGATCTGTTTCACCCGGGCTTCGATATCATCCTTATCTCCATCTCCGTCAACCACTGTGGTATTATCCTTGTCAATCACGATCCGTTTGGCTTGGCCCAGATCGTTCAGCTTAATGTTTTCGAGTTTGATTCCGAGGTCTTCAGAGATGACTTTCCCTCCGGTGAGGATGGCAATGTCTTCCAACATCGCTTTTCTCCGGTCTCCGAAGCCAGGGGCTTTGACCGAACAGCATTTGAGGGTGCCGCGAAGTTTATTGACGACGAGTGTGGCAAGGGCTTCCCCTTCCACATCCTCAGCGATGACGAGCAAGGGTTTGCCCATTTTTGCAATCTGCTCGAGGATGGGAAGCATATCCTTCATATTGGAGATTTTCTTCTCGCTCAGAAGAAGGTAGACATTCTCAAGGACCGCCTCCATCTTCTCGGGGTCGGTGACGAAGTAGGGCGAGAGGTAGCCGCGGTCGAACTGCATTCCTTCCACCACATCGAGCGTGGTCTCCATTCCCTTAGCTTCCTCCACCGTGATCACACCCTCTTTGCCAACTTTATTCATTGCCTCGGCAATGATGTTTCCAATGGTCTCGTCATTATTGGCAGAGATGGTTCCGACCTGAGAGATCTCTTTGGGATCCTTTGTCGGTTTGCTCAACTTCTTCAACTCT
>VGSD01000021.1 GCA_016875155.1 Deltaproteobacteria bacterium
TCTTCGAGGCCCAGACCTTCTCCAATTTCTTCCGGTTTCCCATGATTTTTCTCTGCGGCCTTTTTATCCCGGTGCAGGGGCTGCCCCTTTTTTTACAACCTCTCTCTTATATTCTCCCTCTTACCTATGGAGCCGACATCCTGAAGTCCTCCATCAGCCAGAGCGGCCACCTGGGCCTCCTGCTTAATTTTGTGATCCTTCTTGGTTTTGCCACAGGCTTATTTGTTTTAAGTATCCGTAATGTGAAGAGAAAGTGGATTTATTGAACCGAAATCAAAGCTCGGTGGGTTTCATCCTTACTGTCCTTTTCCCCATCACATAACTCGCCAAACGACCTTGAATTGTGGGAGCGATTGATCTCCAGCATATCTTCAATCTATTTTGTCGAAACCGTAAACGATTTTGAAAATCAAATTTAATAAATAATTTTCTTGACATTTCAAGAAAACTATAGTATTCGTGAATTATGTTAAAGAAACGTTATCGCTCCGCGAAACAGGTGGATGGGGTTATTGACCTTGAACGTTTAAGGTCGGGCCCTGCGAAGTGTATTGAACGAGACCCAGCTCTATTCCTTGGCCTGACATATCCATCGGAGGACCTGATGGCTATGGTTCAGGCATTAAGCCGACGTTTTTCATCTGAAAAGATGGAAGGGAGTGGGTTGATATTGGCTGAAGCGGTTAAAGGCCTGGGGAAATCTCACGCTGTTTTGACCTCGTACCATCTTTTTGCAAATCCCGCACAGGCAAAGAGCTGGATAGAAACGCTTGGTTATTCATGGAATCCCCCCAGGGACCCTGTCATTATCATCAAGAAGTTTACTGACCAGTATCTCCCGTTTGATTCTCTGTGGACAGTGCTTGACCAGGAACTTAAGGCAGGATGGAGCACAACCCATCCCCCCTCTCTTGATGAACTCCGGTCAGCTCTTTCTGGGAAGTATCTTATCCTTGTATTCGACGAGCTTGAAAGGGGCATCTCCAATATTGGTGATCCTGCAAGAAGGAGCCAGAATCTGAGTTTTCTTCAGATGATTTCAGAGGAGGCCAACCGCAATAACCAGGTTACCCTTATTGCGGCTATCTATGACGGAACGGTTGAACCGGGGGCAACCTTGAAACGAGTCCCTCGAATCGAGCTGCGTTTTCGCAGGTCCGATGATCGCGCCGCCATCGTAAGACATCGTCTCTTCTCAAATGCAGATTCATATGATCTAGGAGCGGCAGAAGCTTTGATGCGATCTTATGTCAATACATGGACCCGGCTTGGAATCCAGACTTCTGATGACTATCTTTCAAAACTGAAGAAGTCATTTCCATTTTTGCCGGAGTTAATTGAGCTTATTTTCGAGCGAATCAGCGGAAGCGGCGGCTTCCAGGGTACCCGTGGCGCTCTCGGTCTTCTGGCCGCCATGCTCGACTCGTCCCCCTCCGGTTCCTACCTGCTCACAGCAGGACATTGCAATCTTACCGACAGGGCCTGCGCTGATCGGCTTCAAGACCTCGACCCGGCGGGAAACCTCATCAACTGCGCCCGGAGGAACTTTCAGGACCTAAAGGCACAACCCCACGCCGAAGCGCTTGCATCAGCGGTTTTACTGGCAAGCCTTGCTCCCGGAGTAAAGGGTTTGACCCGTGAAGAATTGATCAGACACGTCGCATTTCCAGGCTTCGATCCTAACCAATTCGAGGCGTCACTCCAAGCTTTCCGAACTTATGGTTCCTATTTTCATGAAAGAGAAAGTCGTTTTTTCTTCGATCTCGAAGAGAATGAAAACGCCAAGGTGGAAATCGAGGCCATACGCCTTGGAGATGAGAAGGCCCGGGAAGAAATAAAAGCGATCTGGAAACAGGATCTTTTTCACGAAACGCAGCAGGCCGTCATTTGCACCGATCCGGAGGCAGCAAAAAATAGTCTCGATCAAATGTCGAAAAATGCTCCTCGATTTGTGCTTTCGCCGCGACGGCTCTCTACGTTTGAACGCCATACGATTTACTTTGGATCCGAGACGAGAAATCAGATTCTTCTCTTTGAGCCCCGTGACGAGACTTCGAATCATTTAATTAACCCCGACATTCTATCTGCCGCAAAAAGATCGATTGCTGCTGCCACCTTGGCCCCCACAGCGGGCACGGCAGAACGGCGCAGCCGTTATGAGCGTATCGCCGGCCAGGAGAGGAAAAACGTCAAAGATTTCATAAAATCAGCTGGACTTGTTTATGTACGAGTGGAGAGATGGGAAGAAAAACCCGAAGATACTCTCTTTGAGACAGAATCCGTCGGACAAGCTGCCGAAAAACAAGCGCTCATCGATTACCTTCGCACCCAGCTCTATCCCGGGCCTTTCTTGGTTGAACATCTGCGGGAACACTTGAACAAGTTTCATGGCCTGACAATTGCCCAGGTCGAAAAGATTTACAAGAATACCCTTGGTTACCCTGTGCCAACGATTGTTTCCGACATTACTGACGCTATTGTCGCCCTGGTGGAAGACCGGAGTCGAGTTCTCGGCCTGAAGCATCAGCGGAAAGAATTTTGCGGGGAAAATGTGACTCTTGGAGCCGGAGAATTGCCGGAGGCCGTCTTAGCTCAACCCTGGCCTGCCATCCCTCGGCCTCCGGTGGATGCATCCGCATCCCTTCCACCGGGTGAGAAGCAGGGAGAGGCTCAACCTGCGCCGTTTCCCAGACCAGCGCCTACACCCATACAGTCCATTCAAATTGAAGAAAGGGCGACTCCATACTGCCGGACAAGAGGCGAGTTGCGCCAAGCAGTGGCTGAAAAACTCACGGATATTGAAGGAAACGCCATTCAGAAGATTCATTTCCAGATATATGCACAATGTCAAGATGTTGCGTTGTCAGACTTTCCAAGTGCAATTCGGGGAGCCCTTACCATGAATGGAGACCTGTTGGTACAAATTGACCTCAATCTTCCGGGTCCACTGGATAAAGTTCAGGCGGAGAATTGTTGTGAATCTCTGCCTCATTTTCCTAATGCCAATTATTTTGCACGAATGCATATTTTCCAGAATACTCTTCGGGAAACGATCCAACCGGAAGAGGAGGGAACGGAATGACTTCCTTGCTCGACCGGACATCTCTTGATTTGTGGACCACGCCTGAGCCCCGGCTCCCACGCCTAAAAAAATGGCTTCTCGAAGAGGTGTGGACCATTGAGCGATTCAAGGAATGCGGCGCTGCTCCTGCGGAATATCTTAAGACCGGTGAAAAGATGGTTAACGAAAAAGAGTCATTGTTGACGGCAGCAGCCGACTCTTATTTCAAGGAGCTTGCAACTTCACAGGCTCCGGCAAAGACAATCCTGGAATTTTTCGACAGATGTTCAAATAGCGCTGTTGTCATTCTCGATGGTTGTTCGCTCAGAGAACTGCCCCGGCTTCTTGAACTGGCACAGTCATCGCAACGGCCAGTTGTCGAATGCACTTGCGGTCGGTCTGCCATACCCAGTTCGACCGAGCATTTTATAAACGACCGACTTGGTTTAGGTCTGCCTGTTATGGGTCCGTCCGAACTGGTATCGCGGCATGAGCTGAAGAATCACGGCATACGCTACTATTTTTTTCAAAAACCGAATGAATTTCAGCATATCTCAGATGAAGCCGGGGCAATGATTCTCTGGCACCGGTTCCCGGACTTGCGCTTCATGGATAGTACGGCTTCGAGTGCTGATATGTATGATGGGGTCTGGGATACTCTGGGAATGGTCTGGAAGAACACGGTCCAAGCTCTACCTGCCAAGCGCATTGTGCTTGTGACGAGCGATCACGGCTATGTTTTCTTTGGAGCGGGCCTCAGTGATACTAATCTGAAGGATGCGGACCGCCCTTTGCAAGGTAAGCGTTTTAAACAATTTTTCGATAGTGAACCTTTTCCGGAGGAAGGGACCTCAGGGCTTTTTATGGATCGGCAGCGTCGCACGGCAGTTTTGCAAGGGCGTTGCCATAACCGGCCCCAGGCTCCTTCCCCATCCAAATCGTTGTATAGACACGGCGGTTTAAGCCTGATGGAGGTCTTAACCCCCTGGCTGGTCCTTGGACCCATGGAGTAGACGATGAAAAAAAAGGTTGGCACTCTACTGGAGGAAGACGTTCTTAAACTTGCAAAACATCGCGCGCTCGAAGAGGGCAGGCCCCTGAGCGATGTCATCCAGGATTCTATTGTCCATTATCTCAGCAACAGGGCTTCTGATCCAAAGAAGAGGGAAAAGGCTTATCAGATCTTCTGTGAACAGCCGATTCGGATCAGTAGACAGCAGTTCAAAGAAATCCTGGAGGCGGATGTCTGGGAAAGATGAATCTCGATGATATCTCAAACGGGAGTTTGTGTGTAATCGATACCAATGTGCTTTTGTATGCGGAACAGGGTTCATCCCTCCAGGCTCAAAGGCTTCTGAGGCGGTGTTCGAAAGGAGACCTGATCGGTGTTATGCCCCAGACGGTTTGGCATGAATTAGCTCACAAGCTGATGCTGGCTGAGGCCATGATGCTTGGTAAAGTCTCCGGGCCTAATCCTTCCCGAAAGCTCGCAAGGCAGCCGGATCTGGTCAAGAACCTCGGGCTTTACCGGGATAAGGTTCTGGCTTTGGTGGATCTGG
Source organism: Deltaproteobacteria bacterium (assembly GCA_016875155.1). Next base: position 4,621 of record VGSD01000021.1, read on the forward strand.
GGATTGGGTTCGTCTCATGCACACGCGAAGATTTTTTTCAAAAGGCTCTGAAGCTACAGGAAAAACATGGTCTGTTGGTCAATGATTCCGTGATACTTGCAATTGCCTTAAGGCTGAAAGCTGACGTATTGGTCAGTGCGGATACCGCCTTTCAGAAGGTGACAGAGATCAAAGTAGCTATGCCCTCGGATATCCATTAAGGGTAGCACAGGCCTTGGTAGCACAGGCCTCTGGCCTGTGAGAGAAATGATAACATGAATGAAACCCAACTCATCCCCCGCGCCATTGAAGTAAGCTTCCCCATTGTCGAGATTAACCGGCTGGCCGTGCCGGAGCGCAATTCCTTCAAGCCTATTTATCAGATGCACAAATGGTTTGCCCGCCGTGCTTCCTGCGTATTCCGGGCCATCCTTTTGGGCTCCCTGAAACCTGCCTTCAAACCGGACGGAACACCCACAGACCTAATGGAGGAGTTTTACAAGGACCATACAAATGATCCCGACACGGCAGGAAAAACGGTTCTGGACCCGTTCATGGGAGGGGGAACGACGGTCGTTGAAGCCCTCAGGCTGGGATGCAAGGTGGTGGGAATAGACCTCAATCCGGTCGCCTGGTTTATCGTCAAGACCGAGGTTGAGCCAGTGGATCTTGAATCGCTCCAATCCGCCTTTGAACGTCTGGCAGAGCGGCCGGTGGACTGGAACGAAAATAAACCCTTGAGAGAAACGCTTCTTGGTTTATACCGAACAGAGATAGAACCCGGTATAGAAGCTGACGTCATCTATACCTTCTGGGTGAAACATGCGGTCTGCACAGACCCAAACTGCAAACAACAAGTCCCTCTTTTTGAAGATTATATCATCGCCCGAAAAACACCCTCGGTCCGCTACCACCATGATGTAACCTGCCCCCACTGCAAAAAAGTTTATGACTGGGAGATCGAAGTCGCCTCTCTTATCGCCGATCCACCCATTATGGTAAGTGCCTCAAGAGGTAGCGCCGGCGAAGGAAGACCCACGCAAGTATGGGCCTACGCCCCACCGCCGGAAAGAGAGCAGGAAAAAGCAGGAGTTGTTTGCCCATGCTGTCAGAAGACCGGACAGCCTGAGCTTAAACATGTAAAGCCGAGGAGAAAACGGGTTTCACTCACTGTGCTTTTTTGTCCTGAATGCGAGGCTGTGTGGCAGTGGAGGGGAGAACTCCCGGAGAAAAGTGTTACATGCCCGGCGTGTCGCCATGAATATGATCCCCGAAAAGGGAATATCCCTGCCAAGGGAAAATTCCTTTGCAGGTGCGGCAATGTTGACAAGATCATAGAGAGCATTCGCAGGCTTCCCCTGGACCAGCGCCTCCCGCTAAGGCCCTATGCGATCCAGGCTTACATACCACCTGTTAATCCTGAGGAAGAAGACAATGATGAAGACCCTTCGCTACCTCTGCTTGGTAATCGCTCAAACTCCACAAAGAAGAAAACGGAAAATAATAAGGTTTCCAGGACTCTGCTCCTCCCCAAAAATGGTAAATTCTTCAAGCGATTTTCCGCTTCAGACATGGCAAGGTTAAAACAGGCAGAGATTGTCTGGGAGAAGCACAAAAACAGATTGCCCCATCCGAAAAGCAAAATACCGTTAGGTGCAGAAACCGGACGATTGCTCGAACATCATTACAATTACTGGCACGAAATGTTCTTCCCCCGGCAGCTCCTCGCACTATCCATCTTGCTCAAAGGAATTATGGCTGAATCTGACAAGACATTGCAGGAAATGTTGCTTTGTTCGTTTTCAGGGGCATTGGAGTGGAATAATCAGTTCTGTCGGTATATGGCTGAGCGAAAGACCGCAGGCGGACAAACTGTCCAAGGGGTATTCGCAAGACATGATTTTCAACCAAAAGTAACCGTTACGGAAAATAATGCTTTCGGCATTTCTGAAATCGCAATGGGTTCTTTTCAGTCGAAATTTGTCTTACTCCAAGAAGGTATAAAGTACAAAGCAAAATGTTGGGATTTCATAGAACCGGATGGCGCAGAGAAGCGTGAGAAAATTTTTGTCGATAAATTACCCGACATACAACCATCCTTAAAATGCACAAGCGGGCCTTTCTTTCGAGGCGAGCGGGTTCCATCGCTTTGCATTACCGACCCTCCCTATGTCGGCAACGTGAATTATTCTGAGCTTTCTGATTTCTTCTATGTCTGGCTTCGATTGGTATTGAAAGATAGGTATCTGCACTTTGCCCCTGAATATACGCCTAAAGCTGAAGAGATCGTTGAAAACAGGACCAGAGGGAAAAGCAGGGAGGATTTTTTCAACGATCTCGAAGTTGCCTTTGACAATATCCACGAATCACTTCCTGATGAAGGTCTTCTGGTTTTCACTTTTCACCACACCGATGAAGAAGGGTTGGTCTGGGAGGGTCTGCTCCAGGCTTTATGTGACACGGGTTTTGAAATAGTGTCCGTATATCCTATTCATGGCGAATCCGAATCATCCCTCCATCTAATGGACAAAGAGAATATTTCCTATGACCTGATTCATGTGTGCAGGAAGCGAAAAACTGTGCCTGAAACCCGTTCCTGGGCGGGCATCCGGCAGGAAGTCAGAAAGAAGGCCCGAGCTGAGCTCGCGGCCATCGAGGGTGGCCGCTACGGAAAAGAGCCCTTAAGCGCGAACGATGTGCGTCTTATCTGCATTGGCAAATGCCTTGAACTATACAGCCGCCATTACGGTAAGGTCGTAAACCACGAAGGAAAAGAATTCAGACTCCATGAAGCATTGCAGGACATCGGCACGATTGTTGACCAACTCGTGACAAAGGAAAAGCCTCTTCCGCCGGAACTGGAGGATGTGGACCCCATCTCCTACGCCTGGCTGCGTGTGCTGCTTGACACTAAGATGGAAATCAACGTCAATGACCTCACAAAATCACTCCGGGCCATGCGTGTCAATGTAGAGGATCTGAAGAAAGAGGGACTGATTATAAAAGGAAGAACCGGACGGGGCAGATACTTCAAGGTGAAACAACCGGATGAAAGGCTCAACCCGTTGAAGGAGAAGCTGGAGCCATCGCTTAAACCAAGAAAAGATCAGCTCGTCCTCTTTGACGAGATGAACAGGCCGGTCATGCATTCGGTCAACCTCGTTGACCTGGTGCACCTGCTCATCGGTCTGGCGTGGACAGGGGAATCTGTCGCACCCTGGCTTGAGAGGTATTCCCACATGCGGCCAAAGGTGAGAGCAGCCCTTCATCACGCACGTGACCGCCGAAAGGATTGGAAAGACCCAATCGATAGAATTCTGAATCTATTGGAGGGAACCTTTTTTGTCAAAAACGACTAATCCACAGGCCAGAGGCCTGTGCCACCCAGTAAGAAATAAGGTCAGTAGCACAGGCTTCCAGCCTGTGTAGCTGGAAAGGAAAATACCATGCCGGGTTATCTGCTCATTGAAGAGAAAATGCTTAAGCCATATCGGCCTCAGGGGTTTCCCCCCAATCCCTTAAGAATGGGGATACTCGACTTCATGAGGGAACTCAGGCAGGAGGTCTTCCCTTTTACAAGAGACCAGCACCAGCTGAGAATTGTGGGGTTAGAAGAAGTGCTGTTGGCGGCAGGCCCTAACCTATTAGAAGTCTCTCTTTTTGTACGGCACATTTTAGCCAGCCGTGCCAATGAAATGGAAAAGAATATGGGTTCTGTCCAGATTATCTTCCGAAATGCCCTTAAACGGGCAGATGACTTCTGGTTCGAGCCTGGGGCCAGACAAAAGATAACACTGAGACCTATCTTTGGTTCACCTGTTCCCTTCGTAAATGGAAACGGGAATGAATGCTATCAAGTGGGATTTAACCTAACATGAGCGAAAGATCTGAAGAATACGAAAGTCTGTCATCGATAAAGATCAACGACATAGTGAAGGTCCCTTCAAGACCGGAGCTAGGAATGGGGGAGGTCTTGCGGGTGGCTGACATAGCCGGGATCTATCAGGCAGATGTAGTCTTCACTCTGCCGGAAGGCAGAAAGCTTGAAACTCTTCCTGTAGAGCTCCTTGCTTTGACCGGCGACCTCTGGGAACGCCTCGCAAAAGGCGATTCTGACGACCCGGAAAACTATCGCCTGAAACAAATGGCCGTAGAACTGGCCTATTCCAATAATGGCGGTGAACTTACTTCAAGCCGTGTGAATCTTCTGCCCCATCAAATTCTACTGGTTCATGACCTGGTCAGCCGAAACGACCGGCGACTTCTTATTGCCGATGAGGTGGGACTGGGCAAGACCATTGAGACGGGAATGCTTCTCAGGGAGTTGATCGCTCGCGGGGAAACCGAAAGAGTCTTAATCATTACTCCTGCAGGATTGACAAGAAACTGGAATCAGGAACTCGAGGACTGTTTTCGTCTGCACTTTGAAATTCTTAATCACGATTTTTCAGACCATGGTTCAGCAACATGGGAGAAACACCAGATGGTGATTGCCTCTATCGATACGTTGAAAGTCCCGAGACGAGTGCAGCGGTTACTCTATGCACCGGCCTGGGACCTTGTTATCTTCGATGAAGCCCATCATCTTTCCCGGACCCGGAGCGGCAACAAGACCACCATAACCCAGAACTACAGGCTGGCGGAGGCTCTTCGGGGTCATACGCGGGATTTTCTTTTCCTGACAGCCACTCCTCATCAGGGAAATGCTTACCAGTTCTGGTCCCTCGTTCAGCTTCTCAATGATCAGCTCTTTGCCTCGCCCGATGATCTGGTTCGCCATAGAGAATTGCTATTTCGGGTTATGGTTCGAAGAACCAAACGGGAGGTAACCGATGCGAAGGGGGCCCCCATATTTTGCAGAAGGCAAGTCTATACACAGGCTTTCAGCTTGTCTCCACGGGAAAGGAATTTTTACGAAAAGTTGAGTGATTACCTCCGTGAAGGTTACGATGCCGCGGGAATCTTCCAGAAGCGAACCACGTCGAAACAGCGAGCCATAGGCTTTGTAATGGCGACTTTTCAGAAGATCATGTCTTCGAGCCCCCGGGCAATCCTCCAGGCGTTGCGAAGAAGGCTCCTTGTTCTGCTTACCAGAAAGCAGATCCAGCTTGAGACCAGGCGGCGGACAGGATCCCGTGTGGCCGAAGAAATCATGGAGATCCAGGATGAGATGCTTCGCCTTGCCTCTGAAATACTTGGCGTTCACAATGGTCTGAATAGCGATGCCGAGGCTTATGTCGCGCGGGTGCGACGTCGCATTCTGAAGAAGATTGAAGAAAGTTATGAGACGACCAGTTGGTCTCTGGACCCTGATGAAGAAGCAGAGGACGGCGTGTTTGCCGAAGCCGATATCCCGAACGAAATCGAGAAGGTCCGGGAGTTGATTACTCTTGTGCCGAAAGGAAGAGACAGGCGTTTTGATACCCTGGTTCGAGCTGTCAGTGAACTTTCCCGGTCAAATCCAAAGGAGAAGTTTATCATCTTCACTCAGTACAGGGACACTCTTGAGTTTTTGCGCCAGGAATTAGGAAGTATTTTCAGTGCGAACCGCATCGCCACAATTAAGGGCGGCCCGCTCGATGACAAGATTGCTGCCATGGAAGCCTTCTGGGAGGAAAACGGAGCGCGTTTCCTCATTAGCACCTCGGCGGGCGGGGAGGGAATTAATCTTCAAATTGGACGAATTCTTTTCAATTATGATCTCCCATGGAACCCCATGGCCGTTGAACAGCGCATCGGACGCGTCCATCGGTACGGCCAGAAAGAGACAGTGCAGGTCTATAACCTGGTGGCCGAAGATACCGTAGAGGAGCGCATTTACGGCATTCTCGATCAGAAGCTTCAGGAGATAGCGCAATCCATCGGGAAAGTGGATGAATCGGGATATCCTATGGAGGATTTTCGATCTGACATCCTTGGATATCTTGGCAGCCGACCCGATTACCAGGACCTTTATAAAAAGGCCTTAATTGAGAGGGATTATCAGCATACTGAGAAGGAAATCCAAAGGATGATTCAGGAAGCTGTCAGGGCACAGGAGGCTATTAATGCCCTGACGCAGGATTTGAGTGGATTTAATCTCGAACACTTCAGAAATCTTGAAGGGCATTATTCTCTGCGTGAGATGGGTGAGTGGGTTTGTGATGCCATTCTAAGGCTGGGAGGGGCTGCCATCCCCGACGGGAATTTCTGGACGTTTCTAACCCCGGATTCCCTGAGGCAATTGTACCATCTTGCACCACGCTATGAAAGGGTCTGCTTTGACCGGGAATTGGCCATGCGCACACGCAATTGCGAGATCGGAGGTATGGGGCATCCTCTCGTAGATGCCTTGATCAAGGAAGTCAGAAAGCCGGGATTTCAAGGAGGCATTTGTGGAGCAGGAGAGGTTAAATACATTTATGCCCATTACCTCGTCCAGTACAAGGATAGTAACGGCCACTTGAAAGGGCGAACGTTCAATTTTCTTTACAACACCGAGACAAGAGATGTAAAAAGCTTAAGGCGTTTTGAGCCTCTAAGAGTGAATGGCGAGAAAAGGAATCGGGGGCATGTCGACTTTTCGAATGCCAGGGAAGGAATAGAAGCCGCACTTCAGAATGCAATTATTGAATGGCTCCCCGACCGCCAATCCCGCGCCGGATTACAGATCAGTTTGCTGGGACTGCATGCGAGGATTTGAAAGATTGATTGGAAAATGGGGACACCTTTATACATATTCACAAGGGGGTGGACAATGGCACTAAAAAGAAAAAAGAGTGGAGTAGGGTTAGATATGAGGACTTTTAGAGGTAAAGAAGGGAGATACCTTGTTTTCCGAACACCGGCTGGATCATTTCACGTATTTAAGGAGGTTGAAGCAAAGCAGGCTGCGAGGGATTGTGGGGTGATAGTTGAAGCCAATACTCGTGAGATGTGGAAACAGGTGTGGAATAGAAAAAGAAAGACGCAAAAAGTGAGAAGCACGTAAATTCATAGTTGTGACTGGGCTTCTATTCTCAGAGATATGGGGGTAAACATAGTGAAAAAAGAACAGGCTATAGATAAACTGCAAAGACAGATTGATGATATCAGAATACCGCGAGCTATACGCCGGTTCGGTGCAAGTTTCACAAAATGGCACCGTGATACTGAAGTTGTAATTAGAGAGGTTTTCGACGGAGACCAGAAGCACATTGATGATTTCAACTCTGTTAACTACGGTGGCGATGAAGGATCTCTGGATTTTGCGTCACCTGAAATTGAAATAGAAAAGAGGTTACAACGTAAATATGAAGAGGGTCTCGAACATGCAGAATCTATATTGAGGTCCTTCGTCGATGAAATCAAGGAGTTTTGGGACGAAGAAGGAAAAATAAAAAAGAAAAAAGGAGTTAAGACACCGGATAAAGTGACGATTCCGTGGTTACTGAACAATGTCCCCATACATTTATGGTTAGCTTTGGGGGGACTATTGGCAAGTGCTTTCCTTTTGGGTATCCAGGCCTCTCGGATAAGTTTAATAAAAGAGATATTCACACTTACAGGAAAATGACGAGACTACGGTGTCTTGACGGAAGCAGAAGGACGCAGGCGAGAATTGACACTTTTTATTACTCCTTCTGGCATAAAGCGTAACGGAAATCGTCTTCAATAACTATTATGCTCTCTCTTAAAGAGTCAAAAGCAGCTACAGACTTGGCACAATTTTTGTGTGAATTCCTTCCTGGAAGCGGCTATTCACAATGGAAAGGACATGTGTCTTTCAAAACCGTTGCTGAGAAAGTTGGGGTGGGTGACTTCTGGGAAGTGGGAAGCAAACTTCCCGTGCTTACATCTTTGTTGCAGCGGACTCTGGAACGTAGGCGGCACCTGTTTGAACCATTGATTCTTGAGATAGTTCGAGCCGGGATAATTTATCGGAAAAAGGAAGGCCGTTCGTTAAAGCCGGAAGATATAGATACCCTTAACGGTCTCATCCTTCAGGTTGGATTCAAGTTTCCTGACCTTTGGGACCCAGATTTTAAGAACTCTCTAAGATTAGAGGGGGTTCAAAGGGCACAGGATTTGGTCTCTCAGGCTATCAAGGATAAACAGCAAAAAGAATCAGTCCAATTAAGACACTCCCAACAAGCGCTCGAATTAAGAGATCAGTTTTTTGAATTATGCGGTGAGCCTGATCGTCGAAAAGCCGGTCTCGCATTAGAAAAAGTGCTTAACAGCCTCTTCGCCCTCCATGGTCTGACTCCCCGGGACCCATTCCGAGTCGTCGGCGAACAAATTGACGGATCGTTTGAACTCGACCACGAGACTTACCTAATCGAAGCCAAATGGGAAAAAGAACCCCTACCAGAAGGCGATCTGCTCACATTCCGTGGAAAGATAGAGGGCAAATCTGCATATACACGGGGTTTATTTGTTTCAATTTCCGGAATCAGTAATGAAGCGAAGACGTCTATAGTTCGGGGAAAACAGCCGACCTTCTTTGTGGTCGATGGATATGATTTGGCCATGGTGCTGTCAGAATCAATCGAGCTAACCGAGTTCCTTCGCCAGCGGCGGCGGATACTTGCAGAAGAAGGATTGGTCGTCGTTCCATATTCCGAGCTCTGGAACGGATCACGCAAGAGAAATTGAAGGACTGGAAAGACCAGCGATGTCCAAATTAGGGTTAGAATGGCATTTTTAGGGACGAGACCGCCCTAATGAGGGATTTCAAATTCTCGTGCGGCAAGGGCAACTAAGGATTCCCATGGATTTCGAAGGTCGGGTTTGCGGGTCAAATCTTCAAAATTCAAATTTTTTTTAATTTTTC
>VGSD01000022.1 GCA_016875155.1 Deltaproteobacteria bacterium
TCCTCCTCTGTTGGACTGCATTGTATCATATTGATATGGAGACAGATAGAGTTTTTTCATTCGTTATGCTAAAAATTCTTACCCCTCACCCTCCCCATTGTGACACAGTCTCTCCAGGGGGAGGGGAATATAAATTTCTTTATGCCTATAAAATGATCTCTTTGCCTACGAGAAGAAGCCCTTCTCTGGCGACTCCATTAAGATAGTGAAAGATTTTAATCTCTCCGTTTCGCTCGATCAAGTAGAGGCAGTCATTGGTCTGTTCGATCTTTAAGGTTTTTTCCAGGGGGAGTTCCAGAAACATTCCAATGAGCAACCGGTTGACCACTCGATGCCCCACAATCAGAATCTCCTCGCCTTCGTGTTGATGTAAGATCCTCTCCGTAAAAGGCTTTAAGCGATTGGCCACGTCTGCATAATTCTCTGCTCCTGGAATTCGATAGGAAAAGCGATCGTCCTTGAAACGGTTCCATTCCTTCTTCAGTTCCTCATCAAATTGGAAGAGGTTCCTCCCCTCAAGTATCCCGAAACCGATCTCTTTGAGTTCGGTCTGTTGGAGAATGGGAAGGCTGAGATGTTGGGCAATAGGCTGGGCAGTGAGATAGGCCCTCTGGAGAGGACTGCTATAGACAGCTTTGAGAGGCTGGGTTTTGAGATGTTCGAGCAGAGCCAGACTCTGGGAATATCCAAGGGGACTCAGTTCCGGATCGCTCCAGCCCTGAATCTTTCCGATGGCATTCCATGTCGTCTCCCCATGCCTTGCAATATAGATTTTAGTCAAATTTAAAAGACTCCCTTCTCATTCTCAGAACAATTATAGTCTAAATTTTTTCTTTCATCATCCGCAAGAGTGAATGAAGTACCTTGCAGCAGAGCTACGGGGTATCCAATTCCTAAAAAACTCTCCTCCCCCTTGGAGGGTGTGTCGTAATGTCATTGCAAGGGAGTGAAACGACCGGCCCAATCTCACAAAGTCTTGAAAACAAAGAGATTACCATACCCCCTTTGGTTGCTCGCAATGACAAAAAGGGGATTAAGACATAGCCTCTTGAGGAGGAAGGTGAAGGTGGGAGTGGATAGGTTGCTTTCCTCCTCACTTCGGTTTCGAGTCGAAGTGACCCCACCCTCTTGCCTCTGGGGAGAGGGATAGGGTGAGGGGCCGTTCCTTTGAATGCAATAAGATTCAATGCGTTTGTATTTGTGTTTTGACAGCATGGATCTTTTTTATCTCTTTATATTCCCACTTATCGCTTTCTGAATGTATTGCCCCAAGACCAGACGGATTTCATCATAAGTGACATCCTGTGGAAGCAGGGCCCTGATCGGAGCTAATCGTTCGCTTCCGGCACGGACAATCGCTTCTTCAATGAGACCGATTCGTTCTCTTGAAAGAATCCGGTGAAGGTCGATTGACCGGCCTTCGCCAATAAGCTGCACAAGATGTTCGGAAATCGTCGATGTGGTAAGGCCCCGCTTTTGGGCGATCTCTTTGGGAGTCCCACCTTTCTCCCATAGCATCCATGTGATCTCAACCGTGCTTCCCCTTGTGGTTTTTTTCGCGACATGCTGAACTGCCGCAGATCCATCAGACTCATATAGGGGTTTTGCTTCGGGATGGTCTTTCAAATAGGCTCTCACCACTTCAAGTGTCTGGTTTCCATAAGCCGACACCTTATATTCCCCGCAGCCTTTGATGCTCAGTAATTCAGCGGTAGTTCGGGGCAGTCGCTGGCTGATGGCTTTAAGCACTCGATCATGGAAAATGACGAAAGCAGGAAGATTCGATGCCTGGGCAAGCTTGAAGCGCATCTCCTTCAGGGCATCAAACAAATCTTCATGAAAGGGCATGTCCAATTCTTCAGAAAGTTTCTCCGGAAACTTCCTAAAAGGTTTTTCTTTAACCATCCTCTCTTTTCTGATATGGGTCCTGAATGGATGAGTTTCACTTTCGCCGAGACAGGTTGAGCAGTTCTCACAGCTTTTCTTTACGATCCGCTCGCCGAAGTATTCGAGAATGAACCGTCTCAAGCACTCGTCAGTATAGGCGTAATCGACCATCTTCTTCAGTTTCTTACGTTCAAAAAGGCTCCGGCGTTCAATCTCCTGAAAACTAATATTCAGTTCGGACACAGGAACACGCGATAGTACTTTCAGCCCCCGGCCTCTAAACGGCGGGCGATATTCTAATGTCCCTGCCTGATGGAACAGAGAGAAATTCCGCCTCAACTGCTCCTGAGAAAGATTCAGATGCTCGGCCATCATATCCAGGTCAACCAGAAGGGTTCTGTCTTTCGATCCATTCAAGATATCCAGGCAATAATTGACAATCTCCTTCTGAGATTCGCTCTTTCCTTCAACCTGTCGCTGAAGGTCTCCTGGCTCAGCGCGCAGTGTCACCCTGGCCTGATGCTCCCCTTCTGATCCACGTTCAATGTATCCTGCCTTTTCCAGAATTTTCAGACACGAAGAAACAGCCATCTCATTCGATTTCTTATAACTGAGGCGCGCGGCCAGAGCCTTCTGGGTCATCTCAATTTCATCCGTTCCAATATCGCATATCACCTCGTACACCTGTTCGATCATATCTTGTGGCGGATAACTTCCTTCAATAAAAAATTCCTGCGTGAACGTATCGGCGTAATTGAAAAGAAGAAGACAGGTCGCAGGCTTTCCGTCACGCCCTGCACGGCCGACCTCCTGGTAATAGGCTTCGAGCGAGCCGGGGATGTCGTAATGGATGACAAAACGGAGGTCCGCCTTATCAATGCCCATGCCAAAGGCGTTTGTCGCTACCACCATTGGCAGGATTCCTTCCATAAAACGGTCCTGAACAGACTTTCGGGCCTCGATCTCCATACCCGCATGATAACCCCCTACTTTGTAGCCCTTCAATATCAATGCCTGGGTTACTGCATCTACATTCTTACGGGTAGCCGCATAGATGATGCCCCTCTGTCCTCCCTTTCTGAGCAGGGCTAAAATGGCATCGATCTTATCCTCTTCGCCCGCCACTTCCTTAATCTGAAAACGGAGATTGGGACGGTCAAACCCCGCCACGAAGGTGATTGGCTGTCGAAGGCCCAACTGGGTAATGATATCACGACGGACATCAGGAGTGGCTGTGGCTGTCAGGGCAGCAACAGGCGGATGGCCAAGTTTTTCAGCCACTCCTTTAAGACGAAGGTAGTCAGGACGAAAATCATGTCCCCATTCGGAGACGCAATGCGCCTCATCAACGGCAAAGAGCGAAACTCGACACGATTGAATCCCTTCCATGAATCCGGAATTCCGGAACCGCTCTGGGGCAATATAAACCAGTTTATATCTGCCCTGCTGAATCTCCCTCAATCTCTGCCACTGTTCGGAAGGGGTTAATGTGCTGTTGATGAACGTTGCAGGAATTTGATTCTCAACCAGTCCATCCACCTGATCTTTCATCAAAGCGATCAGGGGGGAAATGACCAGCGTCACCCCATCCAGGAGCAGCGCCGGCAACTGGTAACAGAGCGATTTGCCGCTTCCCGTGGGCATGATCACAACCGCATCACGCTTTTTCAGGAGGGTATCGATGATCTCCTCCTGCCACTTTCGAAACTCGGAGAAATGGAATTTCTCGCTAAGAATCCGAAAACGTTCATCCTTGGGCGGAGGATTTAAAGAAGGAGATGACATGGTTGGTTATTTTAACCGTCTATAAATCAGAAGACTTAGTCCTTTCAGAGTTTATAGGATTCTAATGAATTAATACACACCAGTCAATGTAAAGGTTCCCCTAATTTTCTATGACAATTTTCACTAAGATTGACAGGGGATTCTAAAAATAGTAGATTTACATTAGAAATAATAGGCCGATGAATGATCTGTGGCCATCACAAAGGGGATACTATGCCTACTATTTCAATGTTTTTCGGGATCATTATTAGAATGTATTTTGCACCGGGGGAACATCCGCCTCCCCATTTCCATGCCTATTACAACGAGTACAAGGCAACCGTGGATATTCGTACCTGTGAGTTAATCGAAGGAAATCTCCCAAGCAGACAAACCAAACTTGTGCTGGCATGGGCTGAACTTCATAAGGAAGAGCTGATGGCCGACTGGCGATTGGTGACGAGTGGAGAAGAGCCGTTCAAAATTGAACCTCTTAAATAAGGAGAGTTGCCATGTATCCTTCTGTAAAAGAAGTCTCTCCCCGCGATGATTACACTCTTTCCCTAGTCTTTGAAAACGGCGAAAAGGGTGTACTCGACATGAAACCAATTCTTGAATTTGGCGTATTCCAGCGTCTCAAGGACTTGGACACCTTCAAGCGTGTTTGCGTAGCCTTTGACACAATTGAGTGGGCTTGCGGGGTCGATCTCGATCCTGAGTACATATACGCCAAATGCAAAGAGCGAATCAAGGCCTAACCTGTACCTCAGAAAATGATCGGAATGCTCCCCCCCTTAAACTAAGGTCATATCCCATCTCCTCTTTTCAAATAAAATCATCACCCATAATGTAGGCTAATTCTCCGCCTATATATCGGTAAAGGAGTTATAGAGGACACGCTATACTGAATTTCTCCAAACAAACCGAGGATAGCTTACTACGAAACATTCGCTTCCCTGTTTTGAGAAAATGATGTATATTACATTTGGAATCCCCCAATTTATAAAGTTGTAAAAATAGGATAATTGCTTTTAATGACTGTATACACTTCGTCAGACACGGAGGCCGTATTTGATGATTACATCGAACTTCACTAAATGTGATGTCCCGTATTTTCTGATAAATACTCTCAAAGGGGCAATGACAAGGTTTTCCCATTCATGGTGCCTGTTTTTAATGCAACAACGGGGTTAAAAGAAAAGGAGAACTGGCTATTTTGTAGTTGACCACAAAATAACCAGGCTGATAAGGTAGGGGAAACGTCAGGCGGTGAAAAATCAAACCTTTTTAAAGGCGGCGTCGCAGGCTTCGATGGTTCGATCCAGGTCTTTCTGAGTATGGGCCATAGAGATAAACCATGCTTCAAATTGAGAAGGGGGAAGATAAATCCCCTGTTCCAACATTTCGATAAAGAACTGGGCAAACCGTTTAGTGTTGCTCGTCTTCGCTGTGGCATAATCACTCACGGGACCTTCCGTGAAGAAGACGGTTAACAATCCGGTCGCATGATTGACAGTGACGGGAACTCCTCGCTCTTCAGCGCTTTCGTTTATATTCTCCACGAGGTAGGCTGTCTTCTTTTCCAAATCCTTATAAACTTTCTTCGTCTTCAGAATCCCCAGAGTCGCAAGACCAGCGGTCATGGCCATAGGGTTTCCGGAGAGCGTTCCTGCCTGATAGATGCCTCCCAGGGGGGCAACCTTTTCCATAATGTTTTCTTTCCCGCCATAAGCGCCCACCGGAAGACCTCCCCCGATAATCTTTCCCAGGCAGGTCAGGTCAGCTTTGATTCCGAAAATCTCCTGAGCACCTCCATAGGCAACCCGGAATCCTGAAATCACTTCATCGAAGAGAAGAAGAATCCCATGCTCATCGCAAATCTTTCTCAATCCCTCCAGAAATCCTCTCGCAGGGGGGACCGCCCCCATATTGCCGGCAATGGGCTCTACGATAATACAGGCGATCTGTCCCGGATATTGATTGACCAGAGCTTTAACTCTATCTAAGTCGTTATACGGGGCGGTCAGGGTATGTTTTGCCACATCCTCCGGAACCCCAAGGCTATCCGGAACCCCAAATGTGATTGCCCCAGACCCTGCTTTCACCAGCAGGCTATCTCCATGGCCATGGTAACATCCCTCGAATTTTAGAATTTTGTTTCTCCCAGTATATCCTCTTGCTACCCGAATGGCGCTCATCACCGCCTCTGTTCCGGAACTAACCATCCTCACCAGCTCCATTGAGGGGAATGCCTTTCTGACCTCGTTGGCCAAATCAACCTCTAGGGGCGTAGGAGCACCAAAACTCGTCCCTTTGGGAGCGGTCTTTTTCAGGGCGGATACGATCTTTGGATGGGCATGGCCCATGATCATCGGGCCCCACGACCCCACGTAATCAATATATTCATTTCCATCAATATCCCAGAGCTTCGATCCCCTGGCCTTCTCGATAAAAATGGGAGGGATGCCGATCGCCTTGAAAGCCCTGACCGGACTGTTTACTCCTCCTGGAATTAACCCGAGTGCCCTGCGATATAGTGCTATTGATCTCTTTCTGTTCATTTTAGATCTCCTGATTTTTATCAAGCTATGATCGTATTGGCCAGAGTGCCGATTCCTTCGATGATGATCTCCACTTTGTCGCCGACATTCATCCGCCCTATTCCAGAAGGTGTCCCTGTAGCAATCACATCCCCTGGCAGGAGGGTCATCACTTGAGAGATGAAACTCACCAGGTAGTGGCATCCGAAAATGAGGTTCTTTGTGTTCGAATACTGCCGCCTCTCACCATTGAGAAATGCGGCTATCTCCAGATGGCGAGGATCGAGATCAGTCACAATCCAGGGCCCGATGGGCGAAAAGGTGTCAAAACTCTTTGATAAGGTCCACTGGCCATCCTTCGGCTGGAGGTCCCTTGCGGTCACATCATTGAGGCAGGTATATCCAAGAATGTAATCGCCTGCCTTTTCTTCGGATACGGACTTTGCTTCTTTACCGATCACCACAGCCAACTCCGCTTCATAGTCCACCCTCTTCGACATCTTCGGATAGACGATCCCATCGCCCGGTCCAATGACCGAAGTGGAGGGTTTCATAAAGAGAAGAGGTTTCTCCGGAATCGGTAACTTTACTTCTTCAGCATGATCCCGGTAATTTAATCCCAAAGCCACAATCTTCGATGGAAGACATGGGGCAAGCAGCTTTACCTCTTCAAGTTTTTTAGCCTTGGACGAAAGATGGAAATGTCCGAAAGGATCTCCTTCCATTTCACGAACCATACTCTCTTCAATCACGCCCCACCTGATTGATACTCCGTCCTTGTAACGAACAATCTTCATATTGCCTCCTTAAATTTCTAAAATCAACCTGAATAACCAATCACCAAATCACAAGCTCCAAATAAATTTTACATGACGACTACATCACTCACTAACGATGGAAATATGACTAAGTCCCCTCCCCCTTGATGGGGGAGGTCGGTACGACTCGAAACCGAGGTGAGGGTGGGGGTGAATCATTGAATCCTTATTCCCCCTCACCTCAATCCTCTCCCACCAGGGGAGAGGAGGTATTTTCTACCTAATCCCAATGACCAATGACCAAATAATTAAAAATTCAATATTTTAGAATTACGATCTCTGTGTTTCGGTCATTGGAAACTTGGTAATTATTTGGTTATTGGGATTTGGTTATTGGTGATTTATCCTTTCTTCAACCCCAACACATCCTGCATATCGTAAAGACCATTGGGCTGGCCCACGATCCAGAGAGCCGCCTTCACGGCCCCTCTTGCGAAGTTATCCCGGCTATGAGCCCGGTGAGTGATCTCCAACCGCTCACCGATTCCTCCGAAGAGGACGGTATGTTCTCCCACGATATCGCCGGCCCGGATCACCTGCATTCCGATCTCTTCTCTTGTCCTCTCTCCGATCATCCCCTTTCGGCCGTAGACGCCCACTTTACCCAAATCTCTGTCAATTGCCTTCGCAATGAGCTCTCCTAATTTGACAGCTGTCCCGCTGGGTGAGTCCTTCTTCAGGCGATGATGGGCTTCAAGAATCTCAATATCATATTCCGGACCCAGTACCTTTGCGATATCCTGAACAACCCGGAACATCAGATTCATTCCCACGCTCATATTGGGAGCAACGACACAACGGGTGTTTTTCGAAAGTCCTTTGATCTTCTCCATCTGCTCCGGATTAAAACCTGTCGTCCCGATCACAATGGCAAGGCCATTCTCCTTGGCAAACTCCAGGCTCTCCAGGGAAGCGGTAGGGCTGCTGAAGTTAATAATCACATCCCCTCCCCCTTTTTTCAAACCTCCTTCCAGCGAAATGCCAAGCTTTCCCAAACCGATCACCTCTCCGATATCTTTTTCAACTGATGGGTGATCTGCTCTTTCAATCGCCCGTCCAAGTTCAATCGATGGGGTTTCCTTGATGATGTGAATGATCCGGCCCCCCATTTTGCCGGCTGCTCCGACGACGATCGCCTTGATATTCCCCTTCATTGGTAAGCCTCCTCCCACATCTCGGCTTCATAAATGATGTGGACATCCCCCTCAAAAAATACCCTTTTGACCTCTTTCCCCTCGATCTCGAAATGAACCGTCAGAACTTCTCCCCCTCTGGTTTTAACAGACACTGGAGATATCACCATCCCCTTGAAGGCTGCGATCAGCGCAGAGGCAACCGTCCCTGTGCCACAGGCTAAGGTTTCATTCTCCACTCCCCGTTCATAAGTCCGTACGGATAATCGAGAATTCTTCTCCAACTGCACAAAGTTTGCATTGGTGCCAGCTGGTGCAAAATGGGGATGGTTTCGAATTAATCTTCCTAAGCCAACCACGTCCACGGCTTCGATATCTTCCACAAACTTGACTGCATGAGGAACGCCGGTATTGATGCTTGAGAGCGTCTCTTTTTTCCCATCGATAAGAAGGGATTCCTCGAGTTTGAGGCTGTGGGGTTTGGTCATCTCCAGCTTAACCCTCTTCCCATCTACCTGGGCAGTGAGAATTCCGGCCAGAGTCTCAAAGGTTAACGAAGGACCGGTGATTCCCTTAAGATGAGCGAACCGCGCAGCACACCGACCTCCGTTGCCGCACATCTCTGCCACGCTACCATCCGCATTGAAGAACTGCCATTTGAAGTCAGCTTTCTCTGAAGGTTCAATGAAGATGAGCCCATCCGCTCCCACAGAGACCCTTCTCTGGCAGACCTTCCGGGCAAACTCCTTCATGCGATCAGCATCAATAAGGGACTTCCGATGGTCGATGAGGATGAAGTCATTTCCACTCCCACTCATCTTCATGAAAGGAATCTTCACGTCTACACCTTCATATCCACCCCCTCCCTACCCCTCCCCCCTCGAGGGGGAGGGAGTGGGTGGGGGGCATGCTTTTATCATGGTTGGACTAAAAAGTCTGGAATAGTTTCTCCTCGGATCAGATCCTCATACTCTTCTCTTTTTCGGATCACATGGATCTCGTCATCTCTGACCATCACCTCTGCCACACGGGGCCTGGAGTTATAGTTGGTTGCCATGGAAAACCCATAGGCTCCGGCGCTCATCACGGCGATTAATTCGCCCGGGTTAAGCCTCGGGATCTTTCGCTCCTTGGCCAAAAAATCTGCCGACTCGCAAACAGGGCCCACCACATCAACCACCACTTCCTCCCTCTTCTCCTCCCGCACCGGAAGAATCTGGTGAAAGGAACCATAATAACTGGGACGAACCAGATCGTTCATCGCCGCATCCACGATGAGAAAGCGCTTCTCCTCATTCTCTTTCGTGTAGAGGACCTTTGATACCAGGATGCCGGCATTTCCAACGATCACCCGGCCTGGCTCCAGGATGAGGGTGCAGTTAAAACTCTTGATCTCTTCCAGGATGTTGGACGCATATTCATAGGGATGAGGAGGTTCTTCATCGTTATAGGTGATGCCAAGGCCTCCTCCCAGGTCAAGGTATTGAATTTCTATCCCTCCCCTTCTCAAATCATCAACCAGGTCTCTCAGCTTCTTTAACGCCTCCACGAATGGCTCCACATCCACCAACTGCGATCCCAGATGGCAATCAATCCCGATGATCTTCAGGTTTGGTAGTTCGGAAGCCAAGCGGTAAGCCATGGGCGCCCGGAGAATATCAATGCCAAACTTATTCTGCTTCATCCCTGTAGTGATATAGGGATGGGTCTTGGCATCGATGTCAGGGTTCACACGGATCGAGAGCGGCGCCTTTTTATTCATCCTGCCGGCGACCTCATTAATCGTTTGGAGTTCCATCAAGGATTCGACATTAAACATGAGGATACCGGTTTTCAGTCCATACTCAATCTCATCCTCTCTCTTACCCACCCCTGAAAAAACGATCTTTTTCGGATCCGCCCCGCCATGGATCGCCCGGTAGAGTTCCCCTCCGGAAACAACATCGACTCCTCCGCCGAGGTTAACAAAAAGCCGGATCAGCGCCAGATTCGAGTTGGACTTCATGGAATAACAGACAAGATGAGGTATCCCTTCGAAGGCTTCATTGAAGACATTAAAATGCCTTACCAGAGTTCTATAACTATAAAGATAGAAAGGGGTTCCCACCTTCTCGGCGATCCGGCGGATGGAAACCCTTTCACAATGAAGCTCCCCATGTTTATATTCAAAATAGTGCATCTGGCTCTCCAATTGCGGATTTCGGAATTCGGATTGCGGAGTTAAAAATCAAAAAATGTTTTTAAAATTCCGCATTCCGCAATCTGCATTCCGCATTAATACAGGTATTTCACCCTCACCTCTTCGGAAAGAGGGCTTTCATTCTTTCGGACGGAGTTGTCCACAGCGGTTACAGCATATTCGTAATCTTGCCCGATCTGAACGTCCGTATCAAGATAGGTCTCTTTTGTCAGGGGAGCAGAGGTCATTCTTTTAAATTCTGTCTCTCCCATTTTCCGCCGATAAACATAATAACCCAAAAGATCGGGCTCCCTATTCTTTTTCCAGTTCAGTTCCATCCCGTTCTTAATAGGAATGGCCACCAAACCGAGAGGAGACGCTGGAGGAATTAGGTCAGTGGGTGTGATGGGAAGGCTTAATGAACCCTTGCCTTCGACATCAGTTTTAACAACCTGTTTCACCGCCCTGACTGAATAGATGTATCTCTTCTCATTCTCTACACTCAGATCAGAATATTGGGTTACCCTGAGGACATCCCTGTTGAGCGGTTGGAAAGAAAATTCTTCTCCCTCTCCTCTCCGGTAGATATTATAACCTGTTGCCCCCAGAACAGGTTCCCAATGAATATCCACCTTCTTATCTCCCCTCTCAGCCCTTACTGCCGCGGTCGTATGGGGCGGATAATCCCAGAAGACTGTGACAGGATTGGATGGAGAACTGGGGTATCCTCTCCGGTTTAATGTCACCACCTGGTATACATAGACCTTTCTTGCCTCCATGTCCTCAAACAGCAAGGCCATCTTCTTCCCCCTATCCTCTCCTTTTTTGTCCAACTTGGCTTCATAAACCACTTTTGATTTTTCTCCGCAACCTCTGCACTGATCTCCAATCAAATCCCCTTCAGAACGGAGAATTTTAAATTCTGTTAAATCGGCCAGCACCGATTTGTCCGTATTCTCTTTCGGAAACGTCCATTCCAGTAGGAGGCGCTCCTCCCTTGGCTTTGCCTCAAGGTCAACAATTCTTTTAGGGACAATCGTTGACCACGGCACCGGAGGCGCCTTCTGGCCACAACCCGCTACCAGCGACATGAGTGCCACTGTGATCATCAACGATAATAGAACCATCATCGTTTTCGATTTATATTTCGCATTCCAAATTCCAAATCTCAAATCCCAAATTTCAAATAAATTACAAATACCAATCTCCAATGACCGAAATGATTTTTTTGGAAATTTGGGAAATTGATCATTGGAATTTATTTGTAATTTGGTGCTTGTTATTTGGTGCTTCATTTTCTGGCTCCAAAAATCGCTGTTCCCACTCTTACATAGGTCGCCCCTTCTTCAATGGCAACATCAAAATCATTCGACATCCCCATGGAGAGCTCTTTCAACGGGATCCCTTCTCCTGCCATCTTCTCCTTTAACTGCCGGAGTTGAACATAATAAGGTCGGCTCAGCTCGGGATTATCAAAATAAGGCGGCATGGTCATCAATCCCATTAAAGAGAGATTTTTGAGATTAAGAACCTTCCTCGCAATATCAAATGCTTTCTCTTCTTCTATCCCAAATTTGCTGGCCTCTCCGGAGAGGTTGACCTCGATCATCACCTCCATCGTCCGACCTTCCTTTTCTGCCCTCCGGTTCAATTCTTCCACCAATGGGATGGAGTCCACAGAGTGTATCATATCAAAAAGCCTAATGGCATACTTTGCTTTATTCGACTGAAGGTGCCCTATGAAGTGCCAGGATATGGAACGGCCGATTTCTTCAATCTTCTTCTGTGCCTCCTGCACATAATTCTCACCAAGAATGGCAACCCCCGCCTCAATGGCTTCCTGAATTCGACCAGCCTCTACTGTCTTGGAGACGGCAACCAATTTGATCTCAGCCGGATTTCTTCCAACCTTTTGAGCGGCCTTCTCTATCTTCTCTGTCACCCTTAGAAGATTTTCTCGGATAATTGACATAAATATTTTAAATGAAATGTAGCGTCGGTATTCATTGCCGGCGTCTTGTCCGCCCTCAATAAATGAGGGCGCTACATTTTTTCATTATTCCGAAATCCGCAATCTCTCCGAGCCAGAGGGCTCTCTGAGCCGGAGGCCGAATTCCGAAATCGTTAAGGCTTTTAACCGAACCAGTATCTGTATCAACTCACACAAAGGAAGGCCAACCACATTGGTATAGGACCCTTTGATGGATTCAATCATAAATGATCCGATCCCCTGAATGCCATACCCTCCGGCTTTATCAAAGGGCTCCCCAGTGTTGATATACCAATTCATCTCATCCGTTGTGAGGGATTTAACCTTTACCACTGTCTCAACTGCCTCACACTCACTCTTCCCTTTTTTATGATGGTAAACGGAAACTCCGGTCAAAACCCGATGCTCCTTTCCGCTGATCAACCGGAGCATCTCCATTGCCTCTCCCCGGTTTTTCGGTTTCCCTAAAATGATCCCATCAATATAGACAATGGTATCGGCTCCAATCACCCAATCCTCAGGATATTGACTGCCAACATCGAGGGCCTTCGCTTTTGCCAACCGAATCACATGCTCTCTGGGAGATTCACCTGGAATAATATCCTCATCGATTTCACTGGGAATCACTTTAAAATCGAGGCCTAATTGTTTAAGCAACTCACATCTGCGGGGAGACATAGAAGCAAGGATGAGTCGATTTCCCATTTTAAAAAACTAAAGGAATCCCGAATGGTTGTCAAGATTGAAATATCTTGAGAGATCAACTCACTCAAACATGACAGGAAATTCCACAAATGAAATAACCGGTGTCCAGCGAGGTAAGGTGACACTTTCATAAAGTTCAGGCGAGGAGCCAAAAGGGTTGATTTTTAATGGATGGGAATCACGGCGAGGGTGGATTGAGGCGGCCATACCCTAATTTATCCTTCATGAACCAACGCCACGGCGGCCCTCAAACCGAGAAGATAACTCTGGACACCAAACCCTGCAATCTGGCCTTTGGCTATGGAGGAAATCACAGAATGGTGT
>VGSD01000023.1 GCA_016875155.1 Deltaproteobacteria bacterium
TTTTGTGTTACCATTGTTCATGGCTATGCTCCTTTCTTTAAGTTGGTCTCCGCCAACTTGCTTATGTCAGAAAGGAGTATAGCCTTTTTTAAGCTCCCTCACCCTCTCTATAATATAGCAAGCTCTTTGCCAAAGAGGGGGACTGGTTTGGTCGTTTATTGCAATGTTAGGTTAAGAGACCGGATGGATCTTCTCGTGGATGAAGATCTTCCTCTTCTCAAGTTCCTTGAAAACTTCTGAAGAATCAAAGGCGAGTTCCGGAATGATCACCCCTTTGGCATTGACTTTACCAGAGGCCAGGATCTGAGTCCCGATGGCCATGGGGATGCCCACACACCGGGTATAAGCCCTGAGCTTTTCCCACCCCTTTACTGATCCATCTGACGCAGGATGCGTATGGGTCAGAATGTGTTGAACTTTTTCCCCACCCCTGGTGCCAATCACTTCAATGTGGAGGGAATATCCATAGAGGTCGGTCGTCTGCCCCTCGGAAGCCTGCATTAAGTAACTCCCAATGGCATCCATAATCTTAACCTTTACGTCCCCGACCTTAACCTTATCATTGCGCATGAAGCCCCAATCATAAAGGGCCTTGATCAACTGCATATTCTTGGGAGGCCAGGTCCCCCTGACCTCGATCAACCTCACCCCTTTATTTGAAAGGTACTGGGCAACCGTCTTTGTCTCTGCATGGGGAATGATATATTGCGGATGAGTCCCATAGGGTTGGGGGAGTTCGATCTCTCTCGGTCTGGAAAAAGGCGGGACCTGAATAAATTTGCCATCCTCATAAACAACTCGACCCGGAAGGTCAGGATCATACTCGTAGGTCGTTGTCTCTGTGATCGAGGCGGAAAAGGCGATGGGTCGAAAGGCGCCATGGCTCACACGAACGATTTCGACAGTCTCCATCTGATCGGCCGCATGCTTCACCATCATATCCGTGGTCCCCGGGGTCATCCCAAACCCAGGGACGTGGGTCTTTCCGTGGCGTTTAAAGCGTTGGTCGTATCGATACTCCTCTCCAAAGCCATTGAGATTGATCCCATGGCACCCTGCTTCAGCAATACACGCCGTGGATAGACCATTGAGGGAGATGGTGGTTCCATCCATGACAATGTCATAGTCCCGCATCAGTTTCACGGTCTCCTTTTTTTTCTTCACATCGACCTTCTTAAAATCGACCCTCGGATTATGAAGCCACTGCACCACCTCTCGACCGGCTTTCTGATTGAAGTCACCGATAGTGATCTTCTCAAAATTGGAAAACTCGACGAGATCCAAAGCAGCCTCCCTGCAGATTTTCCCTGCCCCTCCCAAACAGAGCACTTTCATCTTATCAAACTCCTTTCTCCGGGGGATATGAGATCGTTTCAGATTCTTACATTATAAAGGCTGAGAATTTACCTCTAACATTCTAGACAAATAAACTCCCCTCCCCAACGTGGGAGGGGATGAAGGGGAGGGGGAACCAAATGGTCTCTGTTTTGTCCACCCCCACCCTTGCCTACCGTCAGGCAGGCTCACCCTCCCCCATCGAAGGGGGAGGGAGTTATTGGGGAAATTTCAAATATTTTCGTTTCAGGACTTACTGTCTCATTAAAACATGGATATTCTCAGGAATGGATAAATAGATTTTCTCGTTCGTTTTGAAAACCCCAGTCTCCCTGGGATTGGACTGGTCAATGATGATCTTCTCTCCCATCACCTGAACGGTATACTTGGCCAGGGAGCCAACATACATTCCGATCTCCACATTTCCTTCAAAGACGTTCAACTTTGTTGCCGGTTCGGATCGAGAAATTTCAATGGTCTCTGGCCGAATCACCAACTTCACCTTTTCTCCCGCACTGAAGCTTCTCTCTGGGACGAATTGGATCTTTCCAATAGGAGTGGAGGCAATCGCCCGATTGAGCCCAATATCTAAGATGTCAACTACCCCGTCTAAAAAATTGACATATCCCACAAACGCCGCAATGAATTCATTGGTAGGATGTTCGTAGATTTCGATCGGAGGCCCAATCTGTTGGATCTCGCCATCCCGGAGGACGACAATCCGGTCTGAGATGCTCATCGCTTCAAACTGGTCATGGGTGACGAAGATGGTTGTGATCTTCAGCCGCTCCTGAAGCTTTCGAATCTCTCCCCGCATGATGAGCCGGAGGTTTGCATCCAAATTTGAAAGAGGCTCATCCAATAGCAAGACTTTCGGTTCAAGGCTCAGAGCACGGGCCACGGCCACCCGCTGTTGCTGGCCGCCGCTCAGTTTGTCAATCATCCTTTCTCCGAGCCCTTCTAATTTGACTAATTTCAGTAACTCCTCAACCCTCTCCTGAATCTTATTTCTCTTCCATTTCTTAATCTTCAACCCATAGCTGATATTTTCAGCGACGGTCATATGGGGAAAGAGGGCATAATTTTGGAAACAGATTCGGGTATCTCTCAAATTGGGAGGAAGATGGTCAATCCTCTGATTATCGAGAATCACCCGTCCTGAATCGAGAGGGGTAAATCCCCCGATGATCCGCAAAAGGGTGGTCTTCCCGCATCCGCTGGGACCCACGAAAGTCACCAGTTCCCCTTTCTTGATATCCAAGGTGATGCCCTTTAAGACTTCGTTGTTGTCGTAGAATTTATGAATGTCCTCGAGAATGAGCATGGGGATGTAATTCATACGGCTTTGGAAACTCCCTTCTGTGTGGCTTCGAATCTGGACCTCTTGCTCAAGAAGTTGAGACCGATCATGCAGAGGATGACAATCAAAACCAGTTTCATCGTCGTTGCCGAAGCAAACCCAATCTCGCCATAGGCGGCGGCATCAAAGATCTTCACGGCAGCCAGCTCATAGCCCGGGCTGACGAGGAAGACCACGGCGCTCAGGGAGACGATGGCGGTCATGAAGGTATAGATAAATCCCGCAATAAAGGCAGGAAACATGATTGGCAACACAACCTTATAAAAGGTGGTTATGAAGTTCGCCCCCATATCCGCTGACGCCTCTTCGATTTCGATATTGATCTGATGGAGTTTGCTGATGCCTGCTTCTACACCAACAGCGAGAAAGCGGAAGACGCAATTGAGCGCCAGGATCATGATCCCCCCTGTCAATTTGATCGGAGGGGTGTTAAAGGCGAGCAGATACCCAATGCCAATGACCGTCCCCGGAAGGGCAAAGCCAGAAAGGGAGATCATTTCAATAAAGGACCGGCCGAAAAATTTCCCCCGGACGATCACATAGGAAAGAAGGAGGCCGATGATGGCGCCGATGAAAGCGGCAATCAAAGAGACCTTGATGCTGTTATAGATCGCCCGGTTCGAATCGAAGTTCAAAATATGACTGAGCACGATCTCATTCTTGACGCCGAGAAGCTGGGTAAAAGAGGCGACCAGGACGACTCCGAAAGAGACGATGATGACCAGGGCGGTGACTCCGCTGATGATGAGAAATGGAACCTTCACAAGCGGGGTGATCTTTCTTGGCTCAGAGGCAACCGGTTTTCCCCCGATGGTCGTAAATTTTTTCCCGGTCAGCAGGTAGTTATGAAGAAAGAAGATGACAATGCAGGGGATGATCAGGATGACCGACAGGACGCTTCCCATCTCAAAATCGGCCTCGCCGATGATCATCTGATAAGTGTCAGGAGCAAGAAAGGGCGTCCTGCCCCCCAGGATGGCCGCGTTCCCAAACTCGGCAATCGTCATGACAAAGACAAGAAGCCCTGCCTTTAATATGCCGGGGGCCAATAGAGGAATGGTGATGGTCCGAATGATCTTTATTTCTGAAGCGCCCAGATCGTAAGCGCTCTCTTCTAAATTCGGATTCAGCGACATCAGCGTATTTTCGATCATCAGATAGGCCAGAGGGATGAACGCCAGAGTCTGGGCAATCACCACACCACTGAAACCATAGATGGACCAGTTCAACCCCAAGGCATTCGTCAATACTCCGTTCCTCCCAAAAAGGATGATCAGGGAAATGGCAAAAAGGTAGGGGGGGGCAATCAACGGCAACAGGGTGAGCAATTTGAGAGGTTTTCGCAGAGCCATCGGCCCCCGTGTGGAAAGATAAGCCATGCAGAAGCCTACGATGAGACAGACGATGGTATTGATCACACCAAGCAACAGGGTATTGATGAGGGACTGGAAATAATATCCTTTGACAAAGAATTTGAGGTAATAGGCAAGCGTCCAGCCTTGAGGGTCTTTGACGCTTTTGATCAGGACAGCAAGGATGGGATAGAGGAGAAAGATGGCAAGTAGCAGAAAGAGAATGGCAGCCAGGATATGAACCAACTCCGCATTGATGAACGTTTTGACTTTTTCCGAGAGATTTCTCGGTTGAAGGGTGAGAATCTCTGCCTCTGCCATCTTTCTCCTTAAACAATCTTTTTCAATGTGATTTGTGTGATTTGAAACGACGGTGATCAATGCCGGTGAAAAAACTTACCGGTAACGGCAACGAGGCCCGTTTCGTTATTAAAAGGTGACGTATATCGTCTTTTATTTCTTTAGACGTAACCCTAACCGGTAACCGAAACGGGCTTCGTAACCGTAACCTTAACCAATGAACCATAGACCAATCAGGAACGCATTCTTAATTTGTGGCCTACACTGTTTCAAAAGGTTAAGGTGTTACCTTTATTTAAACTCGGTCCTGAATTTTTCCTTCCAGACATCGTTCCACTTTGGCCGCATGTCTGCCGCATAACCGAGATCCAGCTTGATATATTTGGGAGCCACATCTCCGTAAAGGGCATTGGGCGCCGGACGGGGGGTGACATAACCGATTCCAGCCATCAACTTGCTGAATTCAGGGGTTCCGTACACATCGATCACTTTCTTAACGGCATCCGCCATGGCTGTCCCCTTAAGAATGAAGACGAAGGTCCCATCGTAGCCGATGCCTTCTTCAGGAACCGTCCAGAGAAGTGGAAAACCTTTATTCAGTCTGTCTTTCACATTCTCATCTGACGTAATTCCAAGAAGGAACTCCCCCCTACCGACCAGGTCGGTTGGAGCATTTCCACTCCGTGTATAGTGATGGATGTTCTTGTCCAGGGCCTGGAGGAACTTCCATCCCTCTGCTTCGCCATAGAGTGCCAGGAAAGCGAAGCGGATCATATTGGCTGTCCCCGAGCTCAGGGGTGAAGGCATCACAATCTGATCCTTCCATTTCGGATCCAGAAGCTCTTTCCAGCTCTTTGGCATGGCATAGCCCTTCTCTTTTAACTTATCCCGATTCCCGACCAGAACAAACGAGAAATTGGAAATATTAAACCAGGATTTATCCTTATCGAGAAACTCACCGGAAACGCCTCTCCAGGCCGGAGAATCATAAGGCACCGACCAGCCGTTTTTCTTCGCCATAAAGGCAAGCGGCGATCCGCAGCCGCTGACCATATCGGCATTGAAGTTCGGCGCTTCGGATTTGACCTTTGCCTCAATCTCTCCAAAGGACTGGAACGTCTGAAGGATGGAAATGCCCGTCTTTTCTTTGACAAAGTTTACGACTTTAACATTGTTCTCCGGAGAAAGTCCCATGTAGGCCCTGACGCTCTGTGCCTGGGCATCACTCATCATAAATGCTACAGAAAGAATTGCTATGAACACCATTAAACTTAACTTTCCTTTCATACCTTTTTCCTCCTTTCAAAATTTTAATCTTCCTCGTTTTAAATGTTTCCTCCAACCACCTCCTTTCTGATGCCATTCTATCAATAATGAAAAAAAAGTCAAAAAAAGTTCTACCTATAACCTGTAATTTAAATCCGTAAACTGAGCAATATCCATGTCATGCTGAAATTTTTTCAGCATCTCTCATTTTTGATAACCTATAGATCCTGAACCAAGTTCAGGATGACGATTAGGGATTATGGTTCTGCTCCTTCATATTTTTTTGAGTACCTTCCGGCTGATGTCGATTAATTTCTGGATATCTTCTTCTGTGTGGGCGAGAGAGAGATACATCTTGGTCCCCATGGGATTTAAAAAGATTCCCTTTTCAAACAACCCCAGGGCAAACCTTCTTCCCTTCTGACGGTCGGCCCGGAAGGCTGCCCGATAATCCATCACCGGCTCTTCAGTAAAGAGAACTTGACAGAGAGGACCGTCCCCAAGCACCTGGCCAGTGATCTCCAGCTTTTGAAGGAGTGCTCGAAACTTCTCTCTTAACTTCCGCCCTAGATGATGAAGCCGTTCATAAGCCCCTGGCTTTCGAAGTTCATTCAGGGTGGCCAGGCTTGCGGACACAGAGACAGGATTTCCTGCCAGAGTAGAGGCAAACCAGACATAGCCCTCTTTACCCAGATTCGACTCAATACAGAGGTCGAGGATATCGGCTTTTCCGCAGACCGCTCCAATGGGATACCCCCCTCCCATAGCCTTCCCAAAAGCGGCAATGTCCGGAACGACTCCATAATACTCCTGAGCTCCACCATAGGCAAGACGGAATCCTGTGACCACTTCATCGAAGATCAGAAGGATCTTCTTCTCCCGCGTAATCTGCCGGATGCCCTCTAAAAATCCTTTTGCAGGAGGGGTGCATCGCTGAAGTGGCTCCATAATGACACAGGCAATTTTTCCTTCATTCTGCTCGATGATTTTCCGGGTCGTCTCCAAATCATTATAAGGAGCGATCAGTATCTCATCTTGAACCTGTTTGGAGATACCTGCAGAGGTAGGTTCTGGCCTGGGGAAAGGGAGGAGGCTCTGAGGAAAAAGGCTCATTACCCCAATATCGTGGGCACCATGATAAGCTCCCTCGAACTTCACCACTTTTGTCCTCTTTGAGAATGCCCGTGCGAATCGGATGGCATAGAAAGTGGCCTCTGTTCCGGAGGCCGCAAAACGAATCTTTTCAGCACAGGGGATTGCCCGGCTCAATTCTTTGGCCAGCTCAAGCACCTGTTCTGTCACATAGGAAAAACTCGACCCTTTAACAACTTGTTTTTTTACGGCTTTGATAATGGCAGGATGGGCGTGACCCAAGATGACAGAACCCCAGGAGATAGAATAATCGATAAACTCCTTTCCAAATACGTCATAGACCTTCGATCCCTTCCCGTGAGAGAGGACAGTGGAAAGCTCCCTCGTGAGGTTGAATTCTCCAAGAGAGCCACCCGGGAAAAATTGAAACGAAAGGTCAACAGGATTCAACTTTTGACCTCCTCTAAGGCTAATGCCTTCTATCTCTTAGAAATGGCTTCATCTACAGCAGTGCAGGCTTTATCAATGACAGACAATCCTTCCATCAACTGCTCCTCCGTGATGCAGAGAGGGGGCGCGACGAAGATTACGTTCCACCGGGAATAACCCGAAACGCCGTTCTCCTTACAATAGCTCAAGACGGCAGCGATGCTGGGATCTTTTTTCTCGTAGGTCTCCACCGTCCACGGGACTAAGGGTTCACGAGTCTTCTTGTCCTTGACAAATTCAATGCCGGCAAAAAGGCCCAATCCCCGCACATCGCCAATGCTCGGGTGTTTCTCCTTCATCTTTTCAAGGGTGACCATCAATTTCGTCCCCAGGACTCGGGAATTCTCGATCATCCCCTCTTCCTGATAAACCTTAATCGCGGCAATGCCTGCGGCGCAGGCGATCGGGTTTCCGAACTGAGTCAATCCGCCGTAATACATGTGGTCTTCAAAGTAATCAGCGATCTCTTCACTGACCACGGTCGCTCCAAGAGGCAAATAAGCTCCGTTGATCCCCTTGGCAAGCGTCATGATATCCGGCACAACATTCCAGTGGTCGCATGCAAACCACTTTCCCGTCCTTCCGAAACCGGTCATAACCTCATCAGCAATCAATAAAACCCCATACTCATCGCAGACCTTTCGAAGTCGTTGCATGTAGCCGTCAGGAGGTACAATCCGGCAGTTGCTTCCTGTGATTGGCTCGACAATGATAGCGGCCACCTCCTTGGGCCCCTCCACTTCGATCACCTCCCGGATCTGATCAGCGCAGAAGACATTGCATTCCGGGTAGGTCTTACCAAAGAAACATCGGTAACAGAAGGGATCCCACACCCGGATGATCCCAGGAATCCCGGGTTCATTTGCAAGCCTTCTCGGATCTCCTGTAATGGATAAGGCACCGTAGGTTGCTCCATGGAACGACCGCCATCGGGAGATGATCTTTGATTTTCCTGTAAAAGCTTTGGCCATCTTAATGGCATTCTCGTTGGCCACCCCCCCTCCGCAGGAGAGAAAGCTCTTGGTCAAATCGCCAGGAGTGATCTCCGCAATCATCCGGCACAGTTCCGCTCGGGTCTCGTTAGCAAACCCAGGAGCTACATAACAGATCTTTTCTGTCTCCTCTTTGATTGCTTCGATGATCTTGGGATGCTGGTGCCCTGCATTCACATTGAAGAGCTGGGAAGAAAAATCAAGATATCTCTTCCCTTTATCATCCCAGAAGACCGCCCCTTCTCCTCCGGTGATAATAAGGGGTTTGAAATCCTTCTGGGCTGTCCAGGTATGAAAGACATACTTCTTTTCATTTTGAGCCACTTTTAAAGGATCCATCTGCTTCTCCTTTCACTGTTATAAAAATTTATTGCTTTAATTCTTAGAAGAAGTTAGTCAAGAAATCTAAATAATCCAAATCCCCCTCAATCCCCCTTTTACAAAGGGGGAGGCATTTCTTCTCCCTTTAGCAAAGGGAGGTCGGGAGGGATTTTATAAACTCTTTTTCAAACGATTAAAATGTTATAAAAATTCTTTTTCAATCAACTCTGGGAGATCGGCTACGCTTGGAATCACGTGGGTATGCCAGTATCTTCCCCAATCAGTCACAGGTCGGGGACCACTCAACACCCCAATCACTCCACGGCATCCGGCATTGCGGCCTTCCAGCATATCCGCAGGCGTATCTCCGATCTTGATCACCTCATGGACACTCTGGATATTGAGCTGCGTCATCGCATAGAAAATCATAAATGGAGCTGGCCGGCCGATCTCTCCGGGAATGTGCTCCACATCCACTGAGAGATCCACCAGACCATTTCTCACCCAGCCCAATCCCTCCATGATGGCATCCGTGATCAAGCGGTGGAATCCCGTATCCGTCGCCACTTTGATCCCATGCGCATGGCACCATCTGAACGTATCCGAAGCTCCAGGGACCTCTTTGCACTGCTTCCGGTAATATTCAAGCATAATCTCCTGATAGCGATCGAAGACCTTCTTGGCTTGTTCATAAGTTTCCGGGTCTTTGATCTTCTCAAAGTCCTCGATCTCAATCTTCCGCCCCATTTCCCTGGCGATGAGGAATTGATAGAGATGAATCTTATTCGTCCCCATATGATAGAGAATCTCCTCTGGGGTGGTCTTCAGTTTAAACTCCTGGGCTGCTAGGTATAGGCAATCCCTCACTCCGGTGTCGTCATAGACGGTTGTCCCTGAAAGATCAAACATGACCATGCTTATTTTTCCCATGAAAGCTCCTCCGTCTTTAATCCATCAGTTATTGGTTTGAGTCATACGAATATATTTTTATACCCCTCTTTGGCAAAGAGGGGTACGGGGAGATTTTCCAAACGTATTTTAAAATCCCCCTTCATCCCCCTTTGCCAAAGGGGGATAAAAAGAACATCATTAACTGGTTACTTTTATCTTCATGTTGAATTTTACCCGGTCTTATCCTATATTACTCAAAGTAATAAACCTTGTCGTTCCCATAACCAATCTTTATAAAAATGAACTTTCATCAACTCAAATCTTTCTATTTCGCCGTGAAATATGGGAGCCTCAGCGCTGCAGCCGATGCCCTCTATATCACCCAGCCTGCTGTGACAAAACAGATTCAACAACTCCAGGCCACTTATGGAGTAAAACTTCTAAACCGATTCGGCAAAAAGATGGTCCCCACCGATGCCGGAGAAGTCCTCTTCGATTTTGCAGATAAAATCTTTCAGTTCGAAAGTCAGGCTGAAGAGAGTCTTCGCGATTTTCAACAGCGCAAAAGCGGCCGCCTCCGGATCCATGCGAGCGAGAGCTTCGGCGCCTACTATCTTCCCTTTATCATTAACCTCTTCAGGAAAAAATATCCAAAGATCCACATCTCCGTCAATATCTTTCCCAATCAGGAGATCGTCGAAAACACGGTCAAACTGGAAAACGATATGGGGTTTATTTCTTACCCCATTGAACACAAAAAATTATTAGCCCAGGAGATATTAGAAGACAGACTCGTCCTCATCGTTCCCACTAGCCATCCCTTGGCTAAGAAAAGGTTTCTGGAGCCTCGCCAATTGGATGGGCAGTCCATCGTCATGCACGAAAGGGGGTCTGCCTCTCGCGAGATCGTTGACGGATTTATCAAGCGGCATAACATCTCTGTTTCGATTCCCCTGGAGCTTTCCAATAACGAAGCCATCAAAAGGGCGGTCGAAGAGGGAATCGGCCTTTCCCTCATTTCAGAACATGTGGTCAAAGAGGAGGTGAAAAGAAAGAAGCTGAAATCGATCCCCCTCATTGATCCAGCTTTGATACGAAAATTTTATCTGATCTACCACAAGGAGAAATATCTCTCTCAACCTTTTCAGATGTTTATCAGCATGGTCAATCAATGGGCCTCAGAATATCGTAATGCATACGCCGGGAAACCAACTCTCCCAAACCAATCCTGAGAGAATAACCTCCAGATTTTACATAAGCCTTTTACAAATTAATGCCCATTCCCTGAGGGTGCCTATGAACTGTGAAAATCGATAAGGGTTAAGGGTGACGATGCTCGTATCGAAGCACGAACCTCGATGCTAGATGCTCGAGTTTCAAGTTTCGGATGACGAGCCTCGATACGAGCTTCGACAACGACATCCCCAATTTTTTAACTAATCTTTTCCCCACTTCTTGAAATAGTTTCCGAAAAGTTCTTCGTCCGGAGGCATATATTCTTCCACAGGAACCGATAGCCAGGTATAGTTGAGGAAATTTCTGTAATTGATATTTTCGCTTATCATATTGCCAGCCCAGGTTCCGCAACCAAGGCTCTCGGTCCAGATTTGGCCATTGTACCAGCTTCCTGTATTGACCAGACAGTGAGGCATATTGCACTCCACTCGTCCCACCTTGGCCCGGATGGCAAGCTCCTCCATTCGCTCCACTCGGTTGGAGTGAAGGGAAACAGAATGGCCAATCCCTGAGAATTCAAGAATCTTTTCGAGACGATTGACCATCTCGTTAAAATCGTTCCATTTCCACACCGTTAGCACGAGGCTCAATTTCTCACCGGAGAATCTGTCCTCAGGTCCGATCTTTTCACCCATGACCATCAGGAATTTTGTTCCAGAGGGGGGCTTGATTCCAGCGGCTTCAGCAATAATGGGAACAGACCTGCCAAAGATGTCTCGATTGATCGTCTTTCCATCAGGCCAGAGCGCCTTTCTTACTTTCTCGCGTTCCTCGGTCGTGCAGAGGTATCCGCCCTCCTTCTTCAAGAGGTCCATAAATTTATCGTAAATGGGTTCGTAAATAGCGACCGCATTCTCGGAAGAACACGAAGTGGAGTTATTGGCTGTTTTGGAGCGCATGATCTTATTGGCGGCTGCAGGAAGGTCTGCTGAATCATCAACAATCGAAACGACATTGCCTGCCCCAACCGTGTGGGCTGGTTTGCCGGCTGCATAGACCACTTTGATCAGAGCGGCTCCGCCTGTTGCCATGACAAAGTCGACGTTCTTCATCAATTCCTGCGTCTTTTCGTTTGAGGGATATTGGATGCATTGAAACAAATCCTCAGGGGCGCCAATCTTTTTAAGGGCTTTTCGCGCAATTTCAACCGCCATATAAGAACACTGCTTGGTTCTCGGATGCGGAGAGCAGATCATCGCATTTCGGGTTTTTAAAAGACTGAGGCCAATGGTACAGACCGTTCCCTCTGGATTGGTCATTGGAACGACATTGGCCACCACACCCATGGGTTTGGCGTAGACCTTGATTCCCTTTTTCTTGTCTTCTCGGACCAGCCCGCAGGTCTTCACTCCCTTGAAGTCATTAATGGTCCCTCGCACCTTGCTCCTGATCTTACTGATCTTGTCTTCATAGACACCGATGAGGCCTTCATCCACGGCAGCCTTAGCCATGGCTTTTACATTTTCATCTTTCTGCCATTCCCAGCCCACAGCCGCACACATCTCATCCACTTTTTCCTGGGGCCAGTATTCCACGATCTCAAACGCTTTTTTCGCCCTATGGTACATCTCCTGAATATCGTCCTTATGGTCTTGCGGCATATTGATTAACCTCCTTTTTCTACAGACTTGTATTTCGTCAAACGGTTACGGTAATGATGCCCGTATTGGTTACAGGTAACGTTTATAAGAAAAGGTTTTACGGTGACGATGCTCGTATCGAAGTTAGAAGCACGAAGCTCGAATCTCGGAATAAATCCGAGCCTCCAGTTTCTACAAACGAGCATCGATACGAGCTTCGACAACGACAAACGTAGCCTTTCATTGACAAAACGAGCATTGTAATCCCAACCTTAACCCAAAAACTTATTCCTTCCGATCTTCTGGTTTTGGAACCGGTCTGTCCGCAGGGCCGTCATAATATTTGGGCCCCTGGATGGAGAGATCGAGAAGATTGATCATCTTCGTCGTCCGCGATGCCCTCCAGGCTTTTTCCCTTGT
This sequence comes from Deltaproteobacteria bacterium, assembly GCA_016875155.1. The sequence continues at coordinate 12,635 of VGSD01000023.1, forward strand.
CATCTCCTCAATGGCATGAGCCCCGCAACTGAACCCGCGGCAGAGAACTCCAATGGCCCAGGCCGCTAGCGGACTGAATCCCAGGTCCATAAAGACCGAGTTGCCACCGCCGATCACGTTGGTCCAGACCTTCTTTCCATTGATCTTCTCAAACGCCTTCTCAATCTCAATCTGCAAATCGTGAAACTTTCCGGCGACTCCCAGGTCTCTTGCCATCTTCATAATCCGGATCGCTCTCGGATCGCCGTGAATATGCTGGGGCTGCCCCAGACCCATGATGTTCTTCCCTTTATGGTCTTTGACCAGTTGCTCAGCGATCTGCGCGAGGGTCCACCCATTTTTCTCACCCATGTCCATATATTTATGGACCATGATCCCGTGCAGATGCCCCGGACCATGAGCCTCGCCAAAAGTCATGATGCCTGCTGCAATGGCTGCATTGAGGGCCGGTCTTCCGGAGGCGCAGCATCTTGCGGTCAGCGTCGAAGGGGACATGGCATGTTCCATGAATTCCACCATAAAGAAGTTAAGCATCTTCTCTTCGTTAACCTTTGGAAGCCTCCCCTGGAAAAGCAGAAAAACGGCTGCCGCAAAGCTCCACCCTTTTTCAGCCATCTCCGTCGTATCGTACCCTCTCAGGACGATCTTATCTGCCGTCTTGTAGGCAATCGAGGTTTGCCAGTGGAACGGCTCCCTCCCTGTC
>VGSD01000024.1 GCA_016875155.1 Deltaproteobacteria bacterium
CGCCCCTATCTCCGGTTTCATGCAGGTGGAGAAAGCATTGAATCAGTAGGGAAAACGGTCTACTATGCGAAGAACGGTGTCGATGGAGTGATCCATATCTTCCCCTTCACCTGTATGCCTGAGCTGGTCGCACAGACCATCCTGACAAAAGTCCAGAAAGACCTCGATATTCCCATCCTCACATTAGTCATTGATGAGCACACAGCCATGGGCGGAGTGGAGACACGGTTGGAAGCCTTTGTTGATCTTCTGGAGAGAAGGAGGAAACGTCAATGACAGGCCGACAGGTCAGCTTTTTCATCTCCCTCTTTCATCTTTTTGCCTCTCTGGTTCCAAGATCCACACATCGGATCTTTGCCTCAACAGGAAACCATCTGATTTTCCTTGTCCTCAAGAGGTACAGAGAGATTGTAAAGGAGAATATCCGAACCATTGGGAAGGGAAAATATACCGAAAAGGAGGTTTCCGGACTCGCCAAACGATGCTTCCAGAATTATAGCCATAAACTTCTGGACTACATGACTATGCAACGGTTGAATTCTTCCAATCAAGGAGAATGGGTTGAAAAGGAAGTAGGTGAGGAAAACCTGAAGAAAGCCCTTATCGGAGGAAGAGGAGTGATCTGTGTTACCCCACATCTGAGTCATTGGGAATTGGGAGGCTATGTCCTGGCTTCAAAGGGGTATCCGATTAACATCCTGACACTCCGGGAAGAGAGCCAGTATCTTTCCCATTATGAAGAGGGGCTTCGCAAGAGAGCGGGTATCCGGACGATTATCATTGATCCGAAGGAGAAGCCGAATTTGGCCATTCTCGACATTGCAAAGCGATTAAGAAATAATGAGATTGTGGCGATGGTGGCGGACCGAATTCGTGAAGGGGAGGGAATAGAAGTCGAATTCTTCGGCCAGCCAACCCTCTTCCCTTCAGGGGCAGCCCACCTCGCTATTGAAACAGGTGCTGCCATTGTTCCGGTCTTCGTCGTCCTTGAGAGGAATATGAAATATTGGGGAATCATAAGAGAACCAATTTCCATTCGAAAGGGTGGGACAAAAGAAGAGGCGATCAGGCAGTGTGTTCAGGAGATGGCAATGTGTTTTGAAGAAGTGATCAGTCAATACCCTGACCAATGGTTCAATTTTTTCCCTTATTGGAAGAAGAGGATGGGACAGCATGGTTAAAAAAAAATCAGGGGCCACTTATATCATCGGGGAAAAGATCTATCGAGGGAAGGTGAACCAGCATCGAACCCTGATCCAAAAGGACCCAGAGGCGATTTACAAAATCCTTATTGATCCAGGGCAGATGAAGCAATGGTGCCCTATTGAACAGATCTCGGTGGAAAGAGTGACTCCCGGGGAATTCCGTGTGGGAACCCTGTCCCGTTTTAAACTAAATTTTCGAATCCAACCGGAATGGAATTCGGAGGTCATCCACCTTGAAAGCAATCGACAGATCATATCCCGATTTATAAACGGGATCTTCGAAGGCGGGATTGAGTTATGGGATCTAAAAAGGACCGAAACCGGTACAGAAGTAACACATACCTTGGTTTATCAAATCAAACGATGGATTTACAAAGTTGGATGGTTTCTCCTGGGGGGAGAAAAGAAACATAACGAACTCACAGAGCTTGCCCTCAGGCGCCTCAAATCCCTATTGGAAGGGAACTCATGATGTTTTTGATTTCTTACCTGACTGTATCAATGATCAACTGGCAAATGTGGTCCTTTTGAGAGCTGAGGCCTTTTCCATTTCTTTAACCTTTCATTTGTCTGTTAATACATATCCCTTTTCTTTCATACAAGAGAAGTAAAAATCTTTGGATTGTTCTTTAGATATTTCCTCTTTCATCAAAGCTTCCCTTGTTTTTTGTTTACAAATCCAATTATCATGTTTTATTGTTTCATCCGATGTATTAGGCCTATACCATTTTTTTGAGCATCCAACCACCAACAATATCGTCAACATTAAAATAAGCCAAAACTTTTTCATTTTTTCCTCCTTTCCCTGGAATTATTAGCCAACAAGGTTAGAGGTTAGGTTGTTAGGTTAATTGGGTTTCCGGTAGGTTTTCTTTGATGAAACAACTATCATAAGATATTGAACAAGTCAATCTAAAGAACTTTGTGAAAACTATTTTTTATATCTTCATGTGCAGCCTTAAACATATTCAGGAATACTCTAACTTGTTTCCTTTGTTAGGTTACAACGGGCATAAAATAGAATTGATAATGTATTCATTGAGTGATAATATTTTTTCCATCTATAGCATAGGAGATGTTTTCTCACAGATGATTGTTTCCAGGAATAAGGATCAGGGTAATCGTTTATGAAAGTTCTTTTGGTTGTACCTGGTTGGTCTCCGTCAAACCTCTGGGGACAGATACAATTTAAATTTCCACCACTGAGCCTTCTTACCCTAGTCGCTGCATCTCCAGAGGATGTGGAAGTCTCCATCATTGATGAAAATATTGAGAAGATCGATTTCGAAAACACAGCCGATTTAGTAGGGATCACAGTAATGACCCCACAAGCTCCCAGAGCTTATCAAATCGCTGATGAATTTAGAAAGAGAGGAAAACAGGTCGCCCTTGGAGGTTTCCATGTCTCTCACCTTCCAGCAGAGGCACTGAATCATGCCGATACCGTGATCATTGGGGAAGGAGACCGAGTGTGGAAAGAAGTGATCAAAGATTATCAGGAGTCGAAACTAAAGAAAATCTATAAGGATGATGAACTTGTTTCACTCTCTGAAATTAAAACCCCCCAAAGAGATCTTATCAAAGGGAAGGATTATCTGTTTACCAATACCATTCAGACAACCCGGGGTTGTCCTTTTGATTGTGAATTCTGTTCTGTCTCCTCCTTCTTCGGGAGGATCTACCGGACCCGACCCATTCCCATAGTCATGGAAGAACTGAGAAAGTTAAGGCAGAAGAATGTTTTTCTCTTTCTCGTCGATGATAATCTTGTCGGAAACCGTTCCTATGCCAAAACCCTTTTCCAGGAAATGGCCTCATTAAAATTCAAGTGGGCTAGCCACGCCCCTCTCGATTTTGCAAACGATGAAGAATTGCTCAAACTTGCTTCCCAGAGTGGCTGCATGGCGCTCTTTGTAGGATTTGAGTCTCTCAGCCGGGATAACCTTTCCATGATGAGGAAAAAAACGAGTATCGGAATTTCCCCCATCGAAGCCGTGAGGAAATTCCATGATCAGGGCATTGGGATTCTTGCCTCTTTTATCCTTGGATATGACCATGACACTCCTGATACATTTGAGAAGATCCTGGAGTTTTGCCACCAGGGAAAGATTGACGGCGGCCTCTTTCCTATCCTTACTCCTTATCCAGGAACCCGCTTGAGGAAGAGGTTGAAGAATGAAGGAAGATTATTGACAGACCAATGGGATCTCTATGATATGGAGCATGTGACCTTTCTTCCCAAAAGGATGAGTCCTGAAAAACTCCGGGAAGGGTTTAATTGGCTGAACTCCTCTTTTCTCTCCAGGACTTCTATCTTTCGAAGGCTATTTAAAATCCATCGATCCCTTCAAATCTTTGGGCCAATGAACTTTGGATTCCGCAAAGCCTGGAAGAAAAAAACAACCTGAAGTCTATTTTTTGTCGATGGTAATAAAATAGATCTAAATCACCCTCTCATCTTTTTCACTACAAAGTAAGTCGTTAACCCTACAATAAGAAAAATGATAACGATGGCGCCGAGGGCGATCCAGGTGACGTAGGTGCTTCTTGAGAGGAGACGAACCGGGTTCCAGCTCGGTTCTTTTACGATTCTTCCAAGTTTACCTCTGTATTTGTCGGGTATGTCCGGAATTCCATCTCCATCCTTATCCGGAAAACTTCTCACATAATCCATCAGGACGGTCCATTGTTTCAGTTCCTGGATATCCGGTTTCTCCCTGTCTACATCCACCCTCAAGGGAAGAAGGAGATCAAACGGATTTCCTTTGACCCTCTCGGGGATAACAGGGTTTCCTTTTCGGTTCTTAGGGACAATATTGAGGAGGCCGTAAGTGAACCGCCCTACGAAACTGATAAACGTTGCATTGTAAAGATTGGTAGCGACCCTGTAGAATGCCTTGTTCGACTCCGAATAGTCGAGAGGACGAAATCCTTCCTCTTCGCTTCCAATCGCAATATCGGTCACCCGGTCAAAGATCATCCGGTTGGGATTATATTTGAATTTTAGCCCTGAAACCTGAAGGAAGAATTTTCGCCCCTTCATCGGATAGATGCTGGTCACCACCTCGAGGATCTTCTTGATCTCGTGTCCATGGAGATAACAGGTGATGATCGGGTATCCCATACTGTCGTCCGCACGACTGATCCCAAGCGGAACGATGCGGAAAAGATCGCAGACCGCAACCGTGCCGGTTTTCCCTTTGAGAAGATCATCCCGAATGGCTCCGTTCGATTCAATGGCAACGACCACTTTGGAGACAGGGTCGTTTGGGTCGTAATCGATTCTGTTTACTGCCCAGCGGATGGAGTCCGCAATGAGATTACCAAGATTGGATTCATCGGTCGTCAGGGTCAGGTCGAAGCCGGTCTTGGCCAACACCTGCTGAAAGGTGAGGCCGTATTCCTTAAGGACCCTTTGTCCGACGAGGCTGATAGAGGATTCGATCACTCGCTGAATCTTCTCGTCCCCCTGAATCCGATCATCCACCTCCACCAGGGCGTATTGCTTTAACGTAAGCCGGCCCTTCTCATAGGCGAGATCGAGAATGCCGACATTCCTGCCATGGGTATAAGCCTGAACGATGAGGGTTTCGTTAACCCGAAGTGGCTGGGTGAGCTTGGTATGGGTATGACTACTGACAATGATATCAATGCCAGGGACTTCCTTTGCCAACAGTTCATCCTCCGAGCGCGACTTTTTCTCTGAGAGCCCACCGTGGGAAAGACAGATGATCAGATCTACCTTCTCCTTCTCCCTAAGAATTTTTACCATCTCCCGCGAGATCTCGATCGGGTTTTTGAATTTGACCGGTCTGGCAAAGGGTGAGACCTCTGCGGCATCCTTTCCCATGATGCCGAAAAACCCAATCCGGATCCCCTGTATTTCTTTCACCGCGTAGGGTTTGACCCATCCCTTTTTAAAAATTTCCTCGAGCGTGTCATCCTCAGGGTTCTCCTGATTAAAGATGGCGCTCGAAAAGACGATCTCCGGTATTCCGCCTTTTTGATGGGCAGAGTTGATGATTCGTGCCAATCCTTTTGGCATGAGGTCAAATTCGTGATTTCCGAACGTGATCACATCATAGCCCATCTCTTTCATGAGACGGAGCTCAAGCCCCTCTTCACGCGAGATCATATGAAAGAGAGAACCCATGAGAAAATCTCCTGCATCAACGACCAGGGTCGGATTGTTCCGCTTCGATTTCTCCGTTTGGATGACCGTCGCCACTCTTGCCCATCCGCCCAGAGTTGCGTCATCTCCGGTTTTGAGTGGCGAGTAGTCGAGATTGGGTGAAAGGCCGAGGAGATGGGAATGCAGGTCATTGGTATGGATGAGGGACAGAAGTTTTTCCTTGCCATGAAGAAGAGAGGGGAGCAGAAGCAGGAGAATGATCAACATTAATAATCGTTTTCTATCTTTTTTCATTTTCTCTCCTATTGCTTACAAAGTTACCAAATCTACTCCTCTCCCCTGGTGGGAGAGGGCGGGGTGAGGGGGAGAAGATCCTATTCACCCCCACCTTCATCCTCCCCCATCAAGGGGGAGGATCATATTGGGCGATTTTCATTATCTCATGCGGGTCAATCGGCCATGATGATTGCTCAAAAAATTGGTGCAAGAACCCTGATCGTCTGGTTTCCGATGTTGCATTCGGCAGGGAGTCTCCCTGCGGGCTCGCCATCAGCAAACAAGTCTCTTTCTTCATCGGAGACGATCTTTATTTTTCTGCCAGTGGCCATCATGATTCTCGGATGGGTGACGTGGGTTCCCTTGAAGACCTTTGGAAACTGTCTTAACAGTTCGAACTTGGAAATCTCTTTGACCATACAGATGTCGAGCAATCCATCATCCATCACAGCCTCAGGAGCGATTTTCATGCCTCCCCCATAGAATGGAGCATTGGCAACGGATACCATCATCACACGCTCCCTCCAGGTCTGAGCATCAATGGTGATTTCAACCTCAAAAGGCTTAAAATTCTTCAACGCTTTCAGGACACAGATGATATAACCCAACGTCCCGCCGAAATAACCTTTATGGTCATTGGCCAGCCTGTTGACCTCGCCATCAAAACCGACGTAAGCTACGGCGACAAAAGGGGTCTTCTGATTGATGCTTGGCAAATCGAGCTTACGAAGGGACGGGTTGGAGAGGAAAGAACAATTGCTTTTCAAATCTGCGGGCAGGCTTATATTCCTGGCAAAATCATTGCCCCGGCCACAGGGCAGGTAGCCGAACGGAAGGCATGTTTCCGCAATGGCCGGAAGCGCGTGGTGGACTGTCCCGTCACCTCCGGAAAGGAGGATGGCATCGATTCCCCGGGCAGGGGCGCTCATAATTTTTGAACGCATTTCATCCGGGGTGCTCGAAATCTCGTAAAGAAAATGGTGGGATGATTCCGAGAGCCAATGTTTCATACGGGGAAGAAGGCGAAGGGTTTTCCCGCCGCCTGCGGCAGGATTGACGATCACCAATATCTTCATCTTTCAATTGGCTCCTTCCTGTCCATCAACCCGGAGGCGTTTTTCATCACGAAGAGATAGAAGTAAAGAAAATTCATAATCCCTGTAAACGATAGGCAGAGAAACATGATCTGGAAATTGGTCAGGCGAAGGACGATCCCCATGATCACAGCGCCTAGCCCAACGCCGAGGTCAGAGAGGGCTGTGAATGTCCCGAGCGCAGGCCCCCTCGAGGGACCGGCGAGATCGATCACATGTGCGACAAAAGCCGGGAAGGCGAAGGCGTTTCCAGCACCCCAGATGACGGCAGCCAGGATAAACATGGGTGTTGTTTCTGAGAAGGCAAGGATGAGCGTCGATAGAATATAGGCCAGCAGGCAGGGCATGATCACTTTCTCTCTGCTGTAAATATCCAGTATCCTTCCGCCGAAGGTTCGGCCCAGGATGAGCATGATGGCAAATGCTGCAAAGAAAAGACCAGGGTTGCTCATCCCGTGTTCCAGGGCGTAAAGAGGGAAGAAGGCGGTTAAGGCTCCCCAGATGATATGTGTGAAGAAGGCCAGGATGGCAGGCGGAAGAGCCTTTCGGGAAAGAAAGGAGCGATCTTCCGTGGCCGAAGCCTCCGGAACATTTGCCGCTCTCTTTTCCAACCGCGTGGAGAGGAAGAGGGAGGAAAGGGAGAGGGCCGCGCAGACCAGAAAGAGGAGTGTGAAATTGAATTGATTAATCAGAAACATGCCGAAGGAGGGCGCCAGGGCAAAAGCAAAATTGAAGGCCAGAAAAAAATAGCTGAGGCTCTGGCCACGATGGGCCTCCGGACTGATATTGGCGATGAAGGTGGTTGATGCCGTATAGAAGAGCGCAAAGCCAAATCCCTGAAAAACACGAATCATTAAAAAAGGCCAGAAAGGGGATAGGAAGAGATAGGCAATGGAGCAGAAGATAAAGAATAGGGCACCCATAAACATGAGATTTCTTTCGGGGGTTGTTAACAGGGCCCTTCCGATAAAGGGTCTCAGGATAAGAGAGGAGACACTGGAGGTGCCGATGAGGATGCCGATCTCTGCCTCTGCGGTTCCTATCCTTGAGAGGTAGATTGGAATGGTCGGGATGAGAACAAAAAGGGAGAATGAGAAAGTCAGTTGAGCGGCGAACGTTAGGAGAAAATCACGGGTTAATATTTGTCGAATACCCATGGCTTTGCATTTTAATTCGATCGGGTCATCCTTGTAAAGGGGTTTTTGTGAAGATAGCTTAAAGTTCGTTAATGACAGAATGGGTTCTAGAGGAGCAGGCAGGTCAGGCTTCGAATTATTTAGAATTGCGGATTATTAGATTCTTACATTTTAAAATCTGAGAAATTGTCTCTAACACTTTAGAGACAACTCCAAAATCTCTCCCCTCCCCTGGCGGGAGGGGATGAAGGGGAGGGGGGTCAAATTCCTTTTGTCCACCCCCACCCTCACCCTCCCCCGTCAAAGGGGGAGGGATATATTGGGGAAATTTCAAATATCTTTGTTTAGAAATTTATGGGTAACTTTCGTCTTCAATGAAAGTGAGGTTTGGATAAACCTTGGAACGCCTGAAGTTTACAGTGCAGAGGTGCCGCCCTGCCTTCGCCGAAGCGGCTTCGCGCAGGCAGGCCTAAATCTTTCTCCGCTGACCTGCGTGCTCCTTTATTGATTGGGTTTGCCAATGAGTTACTATAAGATGGGAGGAAATACTTACCCACATTATTGACGATTTCTTATTTGATAGGCTTCTGTTATAATCCTTTTCAACTCGCAGAAAAAAGGCTGAGGTTTTTCACTCATGCGGAAGAGGATACTCAAAACCATTGCCCATCTCTGTCTCCATCACTACCGGAAGGTTCTTCTCATCTTCCTTGGCCTTTTTGCCATAGCCTTTCTCCTCACCGGGAGCCTTCGATTCGATCCGGATTTTTTAAAGCTTTTTCCTGCGGAGCAAGGACCGATCAAACTCTACATGGAGAATCTGAAAGAGACAGGGACATTCGATTTTCTTTTTGTCCTCCTCGAAAGAGGAGAAGGCGTTGGGCTTCAGGAGTTCATCGAATCCGGAATAAAGATTGGGGAAAGTTTGAAGGGACTGGATGTTTCCGGCCAAAAAGCGTTCAAGAGCGTCCGGTACCAAAAGATAGAGCCTGAGGATCTGGACAGAGCCAAACCTGCGCTCACCCTCTTTCTCTCACACCCCTATCTTTTCCTCGATGAAGAGGATATCCCGAGATTAAAGGAAAAATGGAGCGAGGAGGAGATCGCCAAGCAGATCCGAAAGAATCGTCGCATCCTCATCAGTCAGGCTTCGTTTGCCATGAAAGACCTGATCCAGATCGACCCTTTTGAGATGCGCTGGCTCTTTATGGAGAAGTGGAGACGGGGCGTGAAGGGCATGGCCTTCGATGAGTCGAGTCCGCTTTTTCTCTCCAAAGATGGAAAGACTCTTCTCATGATCACTGAGCCTGTGAAGCCTGCAACCGATCTCTCCTTTTCATCCTCCCTGATGGAAGCGTTAAATCGATTTGCATCTTCCACAGGTCGAAAAGATGTGACGATTTCATTTACCGGCGCCCATCCCATTGCTACAGCTGAGGCCAAAACACTCCGGTTTGATATGCAGTCCTCATTGTTCACCTCGCTCATCCTCGTCCTCCTCCTTTTTCTCTTTGTCTACCGGAGATGGATTACCCTTCTCTTTGTTGGCCTTCCTCTCTTCGGAGGAATCCAGCTGACCATGGGAATCGCTTCCCTCACTCTGGGGAGTCTGAATATTCTGACAAGCGCTTTTGCGGCGATCCTTGTGGGATTGGGAATTGATTTCGCTGTCCATCTCTATGACCGTTATCAGCAAGAGAGGACATTAGGAACAGATATCGCGTCTGCCATTGAGACCACCCTGACGCAAACTGGGAAAGGGATCTGGACAGGGGCCTTCACGACGATTTTTGCCTTTGGCGTCCTCTATTTTTCTCGAGTCCGTGGAATTGTTGAATTGGCCTTTCTCGTCTCCATCGGTCTCCTCTGTTCACTCATCTGCATCTACTTTGTCCTTCCCTCTTTTCTCATCTGGATCGATCAAAGAAAGAAGGCCTACTCCTATCCAACGACTCAATCCCTCCAGTTCAATAACCTTTCGTCTTTTCTTGGCAAGAAGAGTTGGTTAGTTTTTTTCGCCCTGATCGGAATTAGCCTTCTTTTTTTGGTTTTTGCTTTCGGGATTGAGGTGGAAAGGGATTTCAGAAATCTGAAGCCAAAGGAGATCAAGTCTCTTGAAATTCTGGATCGAATGGCTAAAGCATTTGGAGGGAGGAAACTTGAGGCTTTAGCCATCCATGAAGAAAGGGATCTCTCTTCACTTTTAACCAAAGAAGAAAGGGCAATCAAAACCTATGAGAGATTTCAGAAAGATGGGAAGATCGATTCCTTTGTCTCCCTCTGCCAGTTCATCCCCTCTCCGGATGAGCAGAAGAGGAGGGCAGAGGTCATCCGGCAGTTGATTGACCTGAAAAAGGTGAGAGGAAATCTGATCAAGGTCTTAAAAGAGAATGGTTTCGAAATGAGTGGGTTTCGGGGTCTTCTCCAGAGCCTTGAGGAGATGAGTGTGGGCAATGTGAAGATCCATTCACCTGAAATCCTCGTTGCGACCATCAAAGAGAGCCCTCTGCGAAAAGGGATTGAACCCTTTCTTACCCAAAAGGGAGAGACCTATCGCGTTATTTCACATCTTTACTACCAAAAGGGAAATCTTGCGCTGGATCAATTAGAGAAGGAAATCCCTGGGTTTTCCGTCACTGGTCCGGAATGGGTGGAATCGGAGATCCTGAAGGTGGTCAAAGAAGACCTTTTCCTCCTCGCACCGATTTCATTCGTGATCATCCTGCTTCTCGTCTTCTCCCATTTCAGGAGATGGAGCATCACCCTGTTTACGCTGACACCACTGGTGATGGGACTGATCTGGATGTTAGGGGCAATGACCCTTCTTCATATCCGGATTAATTTTGTCAATGCCGTCATCCTTCCCATGATCATCGGGATGGGCATTGATAACAGCGTCCATTTGATGCACCGCTATTTAGAAGAAGGGAGGAAGGACCCCATCCACGCCTTACGCACCACAGGAAGGGCAATGACCATGTGCACCCTTACCACGATCCTCGGTTTTGGCTCTCTGGTCACTGCCCGATATCAGGCACTCACCACCATGGGATGGGTGACGATCTTAGGGATGGGATTCTGTTTAATCACTGCTCTCACTTTTCTTCCATCAATTCTCATTCTCTGGAAAGGAAGGCATGGGAAAGAACAAGAAGTTTGATGTCCTCATCGTTGGCTCAGGAGTAGGAGGACTGACTGCAGGGGCTCTTCTAGCCCAAAAAAGGTTGAAGGTACTCCTCCTTGAAAAAGAGGGACAAGCAGGAGGCTATGTCGTCTCCTTTAAGAGGGGAGACTATACTTTTGATGCGACAGGGGCATTCATCGGAGGATGTGAGGAAGGAGGAGAGTTTGATCAGATCCTGAAAGAGATGGACGCCCGTGAGGCCATTGAATTTATCCCGGTCCGAACCATCCATAACATCTACCCCGGATTTCAAATCCGTCTTGAAAGAGGAGGGTTTGCATCCTATACCGATAAATTGCTCAGCCTCTTTCCCGAAGAAGAGAAAGGATTGAAAGATTACCTCTCCCTGGTAAAACGGATTGGCGATGAGGTGCACTCCTACTCCCGGATCACCCCTGCCAGAAAGATCCTCTTCCCGCTCTTCTTTAGAAACCTGATTCGCTTTCACCGGACCACTCACCAACAAATTCTTGATCGTCTTTTAAAGGGGAGGGAGATCAAGATGGCCCTTCATACCCTTCCTGTGACCGATCCCCCCTCGCAACTCTCTTTTCTATTTGTAGCGACTCTGATCAGCAAAGCATTGAGGGAAGGTGTCTTCTATCCAAAAGGCGGGATGGGAAGGGTTTCCGAAGCCATGGCTCATTCCTTTCTTCGCTACGGCGGGGAGATTCTGCTTCGGACGGAGGTGGATCAGGTTCTCATCAAGGATGGAAGGGCTGAAGGGGTTCTGACAAAGGATGGGAAAATATTTCAATCACCCCGGATCCTCTCCAATATCAATCCAAACCATCTGACCGAATTGATTTCTTATGAATCTCGTAACCCTGTTGCAAGAACGATAAAGCGACTTGAATATTCCCTCTCCTGCTTCATCCTCTATCTGGCAACGGATTTGAATTTAAGAGAGAGGGGACTTCCCTATTTTACTTATCTTCGCTCCCTTTCAGATCTGGAAGAGGAATACCGGATGATGCAAAGGGGAGAGATCCCGAAAAACCCGACACTTATTGTTTCAGTTCCGACGCTCCTGGACCCTTCACTCGCCCCGAAAGGACAGCACATTGTTAAAGTCCTTGTTGTTGCTCCTTACCACTATCAGGAGAAGTGGGGGGCAGGGGATTCCAAAACCTATCGTCGAGTTAAAGAAGAATTTTCCCAAAAAGTTCTCCAGCAACTGGAATCGAAATTGATCCCAGGATTGAAAGACCATCTCCTCTTTTCTGAAGCGGCGACTCCGCTGACCCTTGAGCGATATACCGGAAATGAGGAGGGCGCGATGTATGGTCTTGCCTCCACGCCCGCACAGATCGGAAATTTTAGACCCTCTCATCAAACCCCTATCCCAGGACTCTTTCAGGTGGGCCATTACACCCGACCCTCCCATGGGATTGTGGGAGCCAGCCTCTCAGGGCTCTTTGCCGCCAGAAGCATCCTACAAAAAACTAAGCACCAAATCCCAAGCCCCAAATAACAAGTAAGCAACAATAACCTAAATTCCAAAAGAAAGTCGTTTTGGTCATTTGGAATTGGTATTTGGAATTTATTTGAGATTTGGGATTTGGAACTTGGGAATTAAAATGGAAGTGGGGTTGAAATACCCTTTCCGGACATCTTACAATTCTTTCGATGGAAAAGGCGGATTGTCTCTTCATCCATGTCCCCAAATTACAAAACTATTACCGGCCTATCGGCCAATTCATCTGGATCAACTTCCTGCCCATGGGGCTTTTAGGCCTGGCGGATCTGCTCCACCGGAACAATATCTCCACCGAGGTCGTCCACTTAGGAGTAGAGTTCATCGAAGATCCCTCCTTCTCTATTCTCGATTACATCAAAAAGAAGAATCCAAAGATCGTTGCCTTTGACCTGCACTGGCACCATCAGAGTTATGATATTCTGGAATTGGCCAGAAAGGTGAAAGAGACCTTTCCCTCTGTCTATCTTCTCCTGGGAGGATTTACTGCCAGTTTCTTCCATGAGGAGATCATGAAGAATTTTGATGAGGTTGATGGAGTGATCCGGGGAGAGGCCGAGGTTCCCATCCTGGAACTGACTCATGCCGTGCTACGGGGAGAAAAAGATCTCTTCT
>VGSD01000025.1 GCA_016875155.1 Deltaproteobacteria bacterium
GGAAGATCTTGCCAAAGCCCATGTAGCAGGGAAAACCATGCAACTAAAAAATGCACTGACAGGTATTCGAATCCCATTACATCCGGGAGCAGAAAAATATTTCAAAGAAATTAAATTGATTAAATAGAGAATAACAATCAATCAATAAAGATATAATTACACCCTAATGAACCACCGGCTCCGATGGAGGTTCATTAGATTACTACAGAAGTTGAATTTTCATTCATGTCTATTCGAGTAGAAGAGTACTACAGGTATCAAAGCTTTTCCTGTGATACTTACCCTTAAAGGAGTAGTTATGAAAAAAGAGGGCAATGGAAATATAAACAGAACCGCAAGGTTAGTAAAATTTATCAAGGACTTAAGGTTTGAAAAATTACCAAAAGATGTTGTCGAGTTAACAAAACTATTAATCCTCGATCTGATTGGGGTGGGACTTTTCAGTTCGATAAAAGATTCTTCAAAAATTATCTCCAGGTTTGCTAAAGAATCTGGTAGTCAAGGAGTGTGTACTGTCTTTGCCCACTCTTATAAAACTAGCCCCCAATATGCGGCGCTGGTGAATGCCACTATGGGGCATGGGTTCGAATTCGATGACACCCATGATCCATCTGTTACCCATCCTGGAGCCGTTGTCATTCCGGCAGCCCTGGCTTTAGGGGAAAAACAACATATAAATGGAAAGCATTTCATCACATCCGTAGTAGCTGGATATGAGGTGATGGGCAGGGTAGGGATGGCGGTTGGTCCAATGTTAATAGAAAGAGGGTTTCATCCAACATCAGCAAATGGGCCTTTTGGTGCAATCGCGGCAGCCGGGAAAATTTTGAATTTAAATGAGAAGCAGTATCTCAATGGGTTTGGGATTGTTGGATCAATGGCCTCGGGAATCGTTGAATTTTCCCAGGATGAAGAAGGGACAATGATAAAGAGACTCCATGCTGGTATGGCAGCCGAAAACGGAGTCTCTGCAGCCCTTCTCGCAAAGAAGGGATTTACTGGACCCTCCCGGGTCTTGGATGGAAAGTTTGGTTATTGCAGGGTATTTTCAATCTCACCGGTTCTGGAGAAGATTGACGGTCATCTTGGAGAAGATTTCATTATAAGACACATCAGCGTTAAGCCCTATGCTTGCTGCCGGTTGTTTCATTCTACTCTCGATGCAATTAAAGTGATGAAAGAGAGCAAAAAATTCAATACAAAACAAATAAAAACAATATCTGTTGGAGGCCCCAAAATATCTGTGGCTCAGCATATGGTTTATGAGCCAAAATCCATCATGGCTGCTCAGTACAGTCTTCCCTTTATTACTGCTATTGGGATGTTGAAGGATGTAGAAGATCCAAATGTTTTCCATGATAAACTTATAAGGAATAAGGAAATATTGGGTTTCGCAAAAAAGGTTTCAGGATTTGAGGATCAAGAATTGGAGAGTGTTTTCCCTGAGAAATTTGCATCAAAAGTTATCATCGAACATGTGGACGGTACAAAAGAAGAAATGGTCGTTTATGATTCGAGAGGGACTCCAGTAAAAAGATTAACTGAAGAGGAAATGGTGATAAAATTTAAAAAAATCACAAAAGGTTGTTTTAATGAGAAGAAGCTAAAAACAATCTTAGAAAAAGTGATGGTAATCGAAGAGTTGAAAGATATCTCAACCCTTACGGAATTGTTAGGAAGAAAATAATATACCTATAAAAGTACGATTCCAAAAATGTATAAATGCCATAGTAAAGATGGTTCGTCTAATGTTTCCAAGTGGTATTGAGGGAAGATAGAGGCTGAAGATGGGAATGACAATTACGGAAAAAATATTAGCTGCTCATGCAGGGTTGGAAAAAGTCGAGGCGGGAGAGTTGATCCAAGCAAAAATCGACATCGCTTTGGGAAATGATATAACCATTCCATTAGCCATCGAGGAAATAGAGAAAACCGGAGCCAAGGAGATTTTTGACCGCCATAAGATTGTACTCGTCCCTGATCATTTTGCCCCAAATAAGGATATTAAATCGGCTGAGAACTGCAAACGCATGAAGGAGTTCGCCCAACAACACCAAATTGTTCATTACTTCGAAGTCGGTGAAATGGGGATTGAACATGCGCTCCTTCCTGATCATGGGATTGTTTTACCCGGAGATGTAGTGATAGGAGGAGATAGCCACACTTGTACATATGGAGGGGTGGGAGCTTTCTCAACAGGAGTGGGGAGCACCGATTTAGCGGCAGCGATGCTCACGGGGGAACTCTGGTTCAAGGTTCCAGAGTCAATGAAATTCATATATAGAGGAAAACTACTAAAATGGGTTGACGGTAAAGATCTCATTCTCTACACCATTGGAGACATTGGAGTGGATGGAGCCTTGTACAGAGCAATGGAATTTACTGGATATGTGGTCGAAAAGCTCTCTATATCAGGAAGATTTACAATGGCGAATATGGCGATTGAGGCAGGTGCAAAGAATGGGATCTTCCAGCCAGATCGGGTGACTGAGGAATATATTCAGGGAAGGGCTTCCAGACCTTATCGAATATTTCGGAGCGATCCGGATACCCATTATGTTGAAGTGAGGGAATATGATGTGAGCAAGATCGAACCTCAAGTTGCTTTTCCGCATCTACCCAGTAACACAAAGCCTATCAGCGAGGTGGGCGATATCTCCATCGATCAGGTTGTCATCGGATCTTGCACCAATGGGAGGCTTGAAGATCTTCGGGTAGCTGCTGAGGTTCTTCGGGGGAATAGGGCGGCGCCTTATGTTCGGTTGATTATCATCCCAGCCACACAGGAAATTTATCGTCAGGCCATCAGGGAGGGGCTTGTAGAAATCTTCCTGGATGCGAAAGCGGCAATCAGTACTCCTACATGCGGCCCTTGTCTTGGGGGATATATGGGGGTGTTAGCTAAGGGTGAGCGGGCCATTGCAACGACAAACCGAAACTTTGTGGGCAGGATGGGACATCCGGAAAGCGAGGTTTATCTGTCCAATCCTGCTGTGGCTGCTGCAAGTGCGGTCAAGGGTAGGATTGCAAGTCCAGAAGAAGTAGTGAGAAGCTAATGGGGATACAAAAGGGGTGAAGGAAATGATTCTCCGAGGAAAGATTTGGAAATTCGGATCGGATGTGGATACTGACGTGATTCTTCCTGCAAGGTACCTTAATATCACAGATCCCAGAGAGCTTGGAAAGCATTGTATGGAAGGGATTTCCCCGGATTTTTATAAAAAGATGAAAACAGGGGATATTATTGTGGCCGGGAAAAATTTCGGATGCGGCTCTTCCCGAGAACATGCACCTTTAGCCATCAAGGCTCTTGGGATTTCCTGCGTCATTGCCAAGACCTTTGCGAGGATTTTTTATCGAAACGCCTTTAATATCGGCCTACCCATCCTCGAATGTGCCGAGACTTCGGACCGGATAGAAGAGGGGCAAGAAGTCGAAGTGAATCTCGATACAGGCCAAATCCAGAATCTCAAGAGCGGACAGAAGTTCCAGGCCAAACCTATTCCACCATTTATGCAAGAGCTTGTGCGGGATGGTGGGTTAATGAATCATATTGCGAAACGATTTTGTTTGTAAACCTTAAAGTCGATAATCATTAAAAAGCACCTCGGGAGCCAAAACAAATGGAAAACCATTTGATATGGCTGGGTTAGGAATTATTAGCCGTCTAAAAATAGTATTGACATAGGTGTTATAGTGCTTCCATGGAAACGATGGATGCACGACGATTGGATCACCGGACCTTGACCGAATTGCGAAAGCGCGCCGTGGGAAGCGTCCAGGATGGAGAAAGTCCGGATGTGGTTGCCCGGGCGTTGAGTATCAGCCGTGCCACCAGTATGTCCACAACCGGGGCAAAGCTGGGGGTTTACCCTAATGGCTAATTAATCCATTATCAGAAAGCAATACTTAACCTAATGCTCCCCAATTCCCATTATCCAAACCTGTTTACACCTCTTGATTTGGGTTTCACCCAGTTGAAAAACCGCATCTTAATGAACGCAATGCATACTGGTCTGGAAGATGATATCCGTGTCTACGATCGTCTGGCAGCCTATTTCGCCGAGCGTGCCCGTGGCGGTTGCGGTATAATCGTTACCGGCGGTATTAGCCCAAACGAAGAAGGGTGCTTAATGCAAGGTGGAACCAAACTGGTAACCGAAGAAGAAGTAGCTGCCCACAGGTTGGTGACCGATGCGGTCCACTCAGCGGCACCGGAGTGCAAGATTTTAACACAGCTTCTCCATGCAGGCCCTTACAGTTTTCATCCCAATTGTGTCTCTCCGTCGGGAGTCAAATCCCCAGTCCACCCATATCACCCCAGGGTTTTAAACGAGAGGGATATTGAGCGAACCATAAAGGACTTTGTATTCTCTGCCCGGATGGCCAGTATGGCTAGCTATGATGGTGTCGAGATTAAGGCCTCGGGTGGTTATTTGCTTAACCAATTTGTTTCGCCGATGACCAATAAGCGTACCGACAAGTGGGGTGGAAATTTGGAGAACCGAATCCGTCTCCCTATGGAGGTAATCCTCCAGATTCGCAAAGCGATGGGCCCTGAATTTATAATTATCTACCGTCAACCAGTCATTGAATTAGTTCCTAACGGTAGTTGCTTTGACGAACTGATTACTATGGCACAGAGGGCCGAAGCAGCCGGCGCCAATATCCTCAGCACCCATGTAGGTTGGCATCAAGCCCCCATCCCGACCATTGCAGCCTTTGTCCCTAGAGCCGCGTGGACTGACTGCATCGCCAAGATTCGCCCTCACATCTCCATTCCACTTGTCACGACCAACCGAATCAATACACCGGACGTTGCAGAAGAAATTTTGGCCAACGGTAAGGCCGATATCATCGGCATGGCGCGTCCCTTTTTGGCTGATCCCGAATTTGTAAATAAGACAGCCACAGGAATGACCCATCAAATCAACACCTGTATCGCCTGCAACCAAGGGTGCTTAGATCACGTCTTCAGGCATAAAATCGTCTCTTGCTTAGTAAATCCACGAGCTTGCCATGAAACCGAGATACAATACTTACCCACTAATATTGTTAAGAAAATTGCTGTCGTCGGGGCTGGGCCGGCTGGTCTCGCCGCGGCTACAGTAGCAGCCCAGCGTGGCCACCGAGTAGTCCTTTTTGAGACTCAAGACGAAATCGGTGGGCAGTTGAATTTGGCAAAACGTATTCCTGGGAAGGAAGAATTTAAGGAAACCTTGCGCTATTTCCGCTGCCTTATTGAGTCAACCGGGGTCTGTTTGCGTTTGAATACCATGGCCACTATCCGTTCTCTATTGGAAGAGAAATTTGATGAAATTGTGTTAGCCACAGGTACCAAACCGCGCACGCCCGATATTCCCGGTATCGACCACCCCAAGGTAATGAATTACATAGACGCTATTTTGGATCGTCGACCAATAGGAAATAAAGTGGCGATCATCGGAGCTGGCGGTATTGGCTTTAGTTGCGCGGAATACATAACCTATCAAAGTCCGTCAGCCAGCATGGATAAATCTACATTCTATCGTGAATGGGGTGTGGACCCCAGTTTTGAGGCATGCGGTGGGGTAGCCGGTATTGAACCGAAAATGTTCCCCTCACAGCGGGAGGTTTTTTTATTACAAAGGAAAGACACCAAAATGGGGACTAGCCTTGGCCCCACAACGGGTTGGATTCAACGCAGCATTCTGAAACGCAGAAGAGTAAAGATGTTGAACAATTGCCATTATCAGATGATGGATGAAGAAGGTCTCCACATCTTATACCGTGGCCAACCGTTGCTACTGGATATTGATTCAGTGATTCTTTGCGCTGGACAGGAATCTATCCGTGAATTGTTATCAGATCTGATCGCCTCTCAGGCGAAGGTGACTCTGATCGGTGGAGCTGATTCTGCTGTGGAGTTAGATGCCAAAAGGGCTATCAATCAAGGTGCCAGGATTGGAGCAGTTTTATGATATATAGTGAACTTCTTAAATAAAGTGACATAAAGAAATGATCTTTTTACACTCCTGTCCAAAATAATCGAAAATATTAGGAGCATTCCTTGAATTTATTGGCCTTTTGGACAAGTTTGTACATTCTAAAAACCAAATTTCCCAAATTTTGCTGTCAGAAATAAAGAGTGTCCTTCCGGTGAGCATGCGTAAGGGAGGGAACTACCTCCTGGGCGGATTTAGAGATGGGATGTTAGCACCGATTTGAATCTCCCCCTTTATCCCTCTGTTCATCAACGAGAGAATGGGCAATGGAAGAGTAGACAATATTCTAAACTGATGAAGTCAAGCAATTGATCAAACGAGTTGACTTCACCGGACCTAAGCGATTAGACAAAGGACTTAAAAGTTTAGAATACCGTAGAAAAGGAGAATAGGTTGGGAATGTTTCTTTCTTCGTATAAGGAGGGTTTGCTGAAAGAGCTGAAGACAGGGTTGAGCAGGGGATACAGTGTTCCTTTGGATATCTATGAGTTTTAAGAACTCCTGAGCCGTGTTGGTCCTGACTTGCAGTAAGATGATCCTTATGTCTTTTCTCTAACTATACTGATTAAGATAAATGCGACAGCCATGATCACCCACAAAAAGTACCAGGCGATAAAATAGGATCGGCTAAAAAAATTACTGAGCACAAGGAGGAATATCGATGAATAGAAGCATAACTCAAATATTGGCTGAACGTAAAGTCGCCGGCAATCCGCTTCGAGTTGGTTTAATTGGAGCAGGAAAAGAGGGGGCAATGCTCATTAGTCAATTGGGCCGCGTACCAGGTGTGCACTTGTATGGCGTAGCTGACCTATCGTTCGATAAAGCGCAAGCCGCTATGAAACGCGCAGGGTGGCCGGAAGAGCGTTACAAGGCTCGGGATTATGAGGAAGCTAAACGCACTGGAAAAACCTTTTTCACAGAAGATGTCAATAAGTTGATTGCAGCAGACGGCATGGATGTCATAGTTGAGGCTACTGGCGTACAAGATGCAGGGATACGACACGCAATTAAGGCGATTGAGTACCATCGGCATATCGTAATGCTAACCGCTGAGTCTGATGTGCTTGTAGGCCCGCTACTGGCCGAGAAAGCTGCCGCTGCTGGTGTGGTCTACAGCATGGCCTACGGCGACCAACCAGCACTTATTTGTGAGTTAGTTGAATGGGCCCGAAGCTGCGGGTTCGATGTCGTTTGCGCCGGCACGGGATCTCGGCATCTTCCTCATTTCTATTCTACGACCCCTGACAACGTGTGGGAAATTCAAGGTTTCTCTGCCGAGAGAATTGCGCGAGGCGAGGATAATCCGCGGCTTTACACTACTTTTGCAGATGGTTCCAAGACTAGTATAGAGATGGCACTAGTGGCGAATGATACTGGGCTCACCCCGCAGCCGGAAGGCTTAGCTTTTCCGCCTTGCAGCGTCGATGACCTGCAGACCATTCTACGGCCACGAAGCGAAGGTGGCGTTCTAACACACAAGGGGACCATTGAGTGTGCGTCCAATATGGAGCATGATGGTACGCCCGTTCCCCGAGACATACGCAAGGGGGTCTATGTAGTTTTTGAGGTACCAAACGATCTCATCAAACGTAGTTTAGAGGAATTTGGTATGAAACTGGATTCCAGCGGGCGTTACGCGGCAAATTATCGGCCCTACCATCTAGTAGGGTTAGAACTCTCAGTGAGCGTGCTGCGAGCTGGGTTGCTTGGCCAAGCCACAGGCTCTTCCACCTACTTCATTGGGGACGTGGTGGCGAGGGCCAAACGCAATCTCTCTCTCGGTGAGGTGCTGGACGGTGACGGCGGGTACACGGTTTACGGTACACTAAGACCGGCCAAGCTGGCCGTTCAGGGTAGCGAGTTGCCCATCGGACTGGCGTGCGACATACGCTTAAAGCGGCCGGTGGCGGAATGCGAAATAATACATTGGGATGATGTTGTATACGATGAGTCTAACTTTTTGATTCGCCTCCGGCGAGAGATGGAAACTAAGTTTGCTGACCATATTAAAGGCTAAGCATATTGTGGAGTGAGTGCAAAACTTAGTTGAAAAATTGGAGTGGCTCCGAATAAGGTTGAAATTGAGAAAAAACTAAAAAAGAAAGGAGCTATCCTATTGGGAAAGGATATACAGGGACATTAGTCATGCCAAAGACCGTCATTCCTATGAAAGCAGGAATCCAGGAAAACACTGGATTCCCCTGTATCGAAAATTCCGTGTCAAGCACGGGACAGGCTAAGGCAGGCTTAGTCAAGCCCGGAATGACAAGTTGGATAACATTTATGTCGTCATGTATAACAACGAAGCCCTGATTCATTCAGGGTGCGCCATATTTCCAACTGCTGTGGCCGCTTGCGAAATGACTGGATCTGACGGTAAAAAATTTGTTGGGGGGGGGATAGCAGTTGGCTATGAAGTAATGGTCAGGTTGGGTGTAGCTTCAGGACCCAGTGCTCACTATGAATTTAAACCGATCGTGGAGGAGAATTCTTTGCTCACAAGGTCCAGAAGTGGGAAAGAAGGTCATATTAGCGATATTTGGGAGTCCGGATCGAAGGCAGATTGATGGATTGGGAGGGGCAGATTCGTTGACAAGTAAGCTGGCAATTATTGCGCCTTCTAAGAGACCAGATAGCGATGTGGATTATACATTTGGGGCAGTGGATTTGACACAACCCATCATTGATTTCAGAGGAAATTGCGGGAATATCTCCTCCGGAGTCGGGCCGTTTGCGATTGATGAAGGGTTGGTTGAGGTGAAATCGTCCGAGACAATGATTCGGATCTTTAATACCAATACGAAGAAAAATATTAAATCTCAGGTTATCGATGGGCTGGAATATCCGTTACCTCTCTTTTTACAGGTTAGAATTTTGAATTAAGCTGAAGCCCTACAACGGCATTGGGGGAGCATTGGGTCCCTGGCTTGGAGGATATCTATACGGTAACAGCGGAAGCTCCATGGTTGCATTTATAATATGTATTCCTGTTCTCATCCTTGCCTGTATTTTCTTTTGGATAGCCGGTCGAAAGAATCTATCCTCTGGAAGAAGCGAATAGCCGGTTTTATCCAATCGTGGGATTTGAAGGTGAAGATCTGTGGGTGAACGGCTACCCATCAAATGGATCACACGAAGATCCTCCACAGAATCTTACAAATGGGTCATCCTCGGGTTGATTACTTCAATCCATGCGATGAATGCCTACTCGGGTCAAACCGTCCAGCCTCTTGCTCCATTTCTTCAGTCTGAGCTTCACCTCAAACATTTCCAAATCGGTATGTTAACTTCTATCTTTTTTTTAGGGGCTTTTTTCCTCTCTATTCCCATGGGATGGTTAGTGGATCGTGTTGGAGTCTATTGGACAATGGCAGTTGGACAGCTGATTGTTGGGTTATTTATTCTTTTTATTTCTTTTGCTTACTCTTTTTCAATCGTCTGTGGATTGTTGCTTTTGGCTGGCATGGGGCATGCTGCCATCAACCCGGCTACAGGAAAAGCCGTAATGTCTTGGTTTTCCATGAGGGGAAGGGCCACAGCAATGGGAATTAAACAAACAGGAATTCCCATAGGAGGTGTATTGGCTGCAGCCACATTACCTATTATGGCTATCTCCCTGAGCTGGAGAAAAGCATTCATAATATCGGGAGCGATCTCTCTCCTCTCCAGTCTATTTTGCCTTTTATTTTATCGAGAATCCCAACTGGAAAAAAATCATAAAAAGCTCCAATCCTTCCCCATTTCCTCATTATGGAAGATATTAAAAGACCGAAATTTAATGATATTAAGTTGTTTGATGATCGTTTTTATGGGTCTTCAAATATCTCTTCAAACTTACCTCGTTCTGTTTTGTAAAGAAAGACT
Organism: Deltaproteobacteria bacterium; assembly: GCA_016875155.1. The sequence goes on from VGSD01000025.1 coordinate 9,852, forward strand.
ACTTTTCTCTGTGGTTACTGCGGGCTATTTTTTGTCCCTCGCCAATATGGGAGGCGTAATTGGAAGGCTCACATGGGGGCCTATGAGTGATTTTTTCTTCGGAGGCAGAAGAAAAATGGTTCTAACCATTATCGGGACTCTTTCCTCGATCATTTGTTTGTTTTTTGCCCTCTTATCTGCTCGATTTCCAATCTGGTCGATTGTGGTTTTAGTCTTTCTCTTTGGGTTTTGTGCCATTGGATGGAATGGAGTATATCTCACCTTGGTAGCTGAACTTGCCGGGGGAGATCAAGCTGGGTTCACTACAGGAATCAGTCTCTCCATTGCATGGTTTGGTATCTTTTTTGGGCCTCCATTCTTTGGGTATATTGTGGATCAAACTCAATCCTATTCATATTCATGGTTCATTTTTTCTTTTATGGTTGGATTGGCTACCCTTTTTATTGGTTTGATTCATGAACCCATCCGGAATCAAAGGGGGTAATAACAAAAAAGTGAGAGACCCAAAATTGTGGAGATGATAAAGAAAGTTAGGATGGAAGCCGATCCAGCCCTATCTCCAGATAAATAACCAGGAGCAGCAACCGTGGTCTTTTTGAGGTTAAAGGGCGGGACCATTCTAAGCCGAACGGTATATCAACCCCAAAGGGGCTCAAAGTCCTCTATTTAACTTTCAACAAAGCGACGAAACAACTTTATGGCCGAATCGGGAATGCTTTAAACTACCCCACTTTAAAAAAAACAGCCTGATTTTCCGCTCAATTGGGGTGATACTTATATTTTTTCCCTAACCATACTGATTAATATAAATGCCACAGCCATTGCTACACACAAAAAGTACCAGGCCATACTATATGAGCTGGTTACATCAATTATTTTCCCAAAAAGGAGAGGACCCAGAAGATTCCCAGTAAAAACAATCGTCATACTTAACCCGACTGTTCTTCCAATCATTTCTTTATCAGGTAATTCTCCAATAAATGCATGGTAAACTCCGTTCCAACCAATTGCTGAGAAACCAAAAAGAAATAGAACAAAGAAGAGTAGAACTAACGGCAATGGAATATTGAGTCCTAAAATTATAGCGAACGTCTTAAATAAAGTGACATAGTGACATTATCTTTTTGGGCTTCCAAGTTCGGGAGCGCTTAAAAACTGAGGACACCAATTCTTCAAATGTCTCATAATAGGTATCCGTTGTTTCCTCATATCGCATGGTTCGCCACAGCATCTCTTGGGGGTTGAGCTCGGGATGATACTTGGGAATGTAGTTTATTGCCAATCGCCTATGATAGGAAAGAAATTCCGTAATCCGTTTCCCCTTATGCCAACGGGCTTGATCCACCCAGAGATCAATCACCACTTGTTGATAACGAAGAAGGATACTCTTAAGCATCGCAAGAAACCCGTCGGTATTGCCTTTTTCTTGACGCACCATCCCATGAGTGCCCGCAAGGGGATTGACCCATCCAAAGACATTCAGCCTTTTGTGATGCTGGCTCTTTGTCAAGATCAAAGGTTGCTTTCCTTTCTTCACCCAAATCCTTCCCAGCTTGGGATGAAGACAAAACCCCGCTTCGTCAGAAAAAAGGAGAAGTCGTTTTCCCTTACTTCTCTTGGTCGTCAGGAGTTTTTTTTACGGTCTTCCGAAATTCCTCCACCCCTTCGGTTGTGGCTTGAGCATAACGGTAAATCGGTTGCCGCAAAGAAAACCCCAATCGACGAATCCATCGCTGAGATTGACGCACCTTCAATCGAATCCCGTGAATCCGTTCAAGATACTCTACGACCACCACCCCATCCCACCGGTTTCGCTTCAAGCCCAATGTCCGGGGGCTCTTTTCTAAGTCCTTCTCCAAAGCCCTCTGTATCTTTTCGTCAAGACGGCAAGGACGCCCCGGTTGTTTCCTCGCCTCTACCGCCAAGATTCCCTTCTCATTTACTCCTTGGATCCATCTCACGACGCTCCAGCGGGTTAGGCCAAAGAGGCTGGCAATCTGGGATGATTTCCAGCCTTCGAAAAGGAGAAGCAGGGCAGCAATACGTATCCCAATCCAGGCCCCCGGTATCTTCTCTGCCATCTCTAATAGGGCTTCTCGGGTCACAGTTTTGTTTGTTATTGTCAATGCTTTCATGGCATCCCTCCCGAAAGTATTTGAACATCTTTCGAAAGGTATTATACATAAAACCCAATTTTATGTCTACTTATTTATGACGTTCACTATAGAGATGATAAAAACATTAACGATATGATCAATTTCAAGACTTCTTTCCTAGATCCTTTGAATAACCAATTACTCATTAATCCCCAGAAAATTCTACCACAGATACCTCCAATATTGATCGTAGTCAAACAGAGTGTGGCAGGTAAAAGATCAAACTTCTTAACATCTCTTAAATAAAAAATGATATAAGTGATCAGTGCAATTTGAACTAAAGAGCAAAAGGCACCACCGAAGCTAAGGATCATTGTATTCTTATTGTGAAATGTTTTGTCTAACGTTGTTTTGGGGGTGTTATTTGCGCTCGAATTAACCAGGGAGACCTTTTCTTGGGGCTGGTTATAGAAAATTTGCAATACCGTCACTTTGATTCGGGCGATTACCTCCCGACCGAAATCGCGACCGCATACCCGCATACCTCCTTTATAACACCACTAACCCCCAGTGTTAAGTATGTCCACAACCAGGGTTTTGCCGGGGGATAAGTGACTTGAAGTCGATGACATGAGCTCCAGCATTTTTCATGCGAAAAGAGGGAGAGGGGAAAATTATTTTTGACGAACTGGCCTGTCACATCGAGGGCACTTTAGGGAGTACCAGTAGAGTATTTTTTCGCAGTTTGGACATTCCGCTTCTCTTTTCTGTTCTTTTATCCATTCCTCGGTTCCATGGGTTTTCATAAATTGGAGATTTTCAACCACCCTTCTGTGGTGCCAAATTCCGTTCACCACATGAATTTTGGAAAAATCCTCTAATCGCTGGCAAGGGAAACCCCGACATTGGAAGCACCAAGTTACTTTCTTCTCCCCGGCGCAACGACGGAACCCGTGGCGGCAGTCGCGACAAGTGGGGTAGACATTGTCGGAAAGGCATCCGTCGCAACGGATATCTTCAATCGGAACCTTATCGGATACTGCCATCTTCTGCAATTCATTCAAATCCTGATCCTGATAGGCCAAGTATTTGGGGCAGGTCCCGC
>VGSD01000026.1 GCA_016875155.1 Deltaproteobacteria bacterium
GTCCAAGGAAGTGGTGGAGGGTTTTAGGGAAGGCTACGCCAAAGACGTCACCAAAAAAAGAGTGACTAAAGTTTAAAGTGCCTAAAATGCCTAAAGTTAAAATCTTCAATTTCTTGAAAACTTTAGTATAGTTTATCAGGAGGTTCTGCACAAATTTTCAAATTGTCTGCACAAAACCTATTTCGGGCAACAGAAATACCCTGAAAAGTGACATATTGTCACTTGACGGGTAACTTGTGAAATCTTTTTGGGCCTGAATTACACCCTAATTTCAACGCCCTTTTTTGACTTAAATCGGGCTGTTTTTTTCGCCTTTTTCCTATATTCCGGGTATGGCCTATCAGGACCAGAATACTTTCCGGTCAAACCCCATACGGCCCCACGACTTCCCCTTCCGAATTGGGCGATGTATCCTAACTTCCGCAAGGTTTTTAAGTACCACCGAGCGGTTCCTTTCTTCACTCCTCCCAGGACCACAAGATCATGCAGATCAAAATAACCAGAGACCTTCGATTTATTACGGATGACGCTCCACATTCGATCTTGGACTGTATTTTCCTTCAACTGTGGCCCCATTCTTTGAGCAAGACCCTTTTTGTTTGAGATCACATATGTCAAAGAGAATCGGGGAGAATGCCCGGGGATATGCTGTTTTTTCTGCTTGACAATTTTCCGCACCAGACCCTCCTGGGAAAAGACCACGAGAACATCTGTCACATACTTCCTCGAAATCCCGGTCAATTTCGAAATCTGATCAAGTGAAAAAAAACCGTTCAGGTAATTATCTAATATCGTTTTCCCGATGACCTGAAGCTTATTCATATGATGCCTCGCGGCCTAAAAACGAATATCTTTCGCTGAAATGGATTTGAGACGATTGTTCTGTCCGATATATTCACAACGATGGATTAGAGCTAAAACCTTCCGAATTTTTCCTTCGCTCACCTCGACAACCTTGTCAACGGCTTCCTCATTGAAAGGTATGTTTGAAAGTTCGGAAATTATTAAGGCCACATCCTCCCGATCCAACGGTTGAAACTTCACTATTTCTACAAAACGATCCCACAAATGAGGGTAACGTTTTAATCTTTTGTCCGCCTGGCTCATTCCAATAAAAATCACAGGGATGCCGGTGATGTCATGCAGATCTCTGAGTGTTTCCGTTACCTTACTGTCCGACGTAAAATAATCGACCTCGTCGAGAATAAGGGTTTTCTTTTTTCGTTTGAGATGGTCGACAACCTGGTTAAAAAGCGCTTCCGTATATCTTGCCGGATAATCTCCGAATTCCCGGACCAACTCCCGGAGCAGCCAGCGAGCATTCATCAACTTTCTCATTCGAATGAACGTCGTCGCCCCATTGCCAGCGGCATATCGAAGGGCGGTCTCCGTTTTTCCCAAGCCCGGATCGCCAAAAATCAATGCCATCCGAGAGACCCTTATCAAGTTATGATTCACTTTCTCGACGGCAGAATAAAATTTTTGAACATTCTTGATGTTGGCCACAAAGATATCTTTCATCGCTTACTCCTCGTGTGATATTTGATTTCTCTGCTTCCATAATTTCACCTTCCGATCAAGCTCTTCATCGTCCGTAAAAATCTGATCTTTATATAATAGGCTCTTCGCCCTGAATTCCGGGATGAAACTCCGATCTTCTTCGTCGATCGCCTCCTGCTTCATGACCCATCGGTAACGCTCATATTCATCCGCAAACCGGGGCCTTTTCTGTTCCTCTCCTTCCTTTTTTACAGGAAATATTTCTTTATCAGAAGACTCAGAATGAGTTATCTGAGGCACTTCATTATTGTCGGGCCAGGGAGAGATCATCTTTGGATATTTCTTCTCTTCTTCCCTTTCAATGAAATCGAGCAAGATAGGCTCCCTCTTTGCGGCCCGGTCAAGAGTTTCGGGAGACGCCGATTTCGCAAGGTTGGCGAGCGTCTTTGTCTGTTTGAGGAGTCTTCGCCTCTCCGACACAATCCGCCTGGCCGCCTCGTGATCCATCGGCGCAGTAGCTTCGACCGGCTCAACGACACCTAAAAACCGCTCCCGCATGTCAAAAACATAAATTTGTGAACGATCTGAAAGAGAATACCTCACCAAAACCCTTTGCGGTTTAATTCCATAAAGACAATCTCCAGCGTAATCGTATCCGTCGAATGTCATCCGACCCCGACGCACACCTTTGACCTCGTCCTTCATCATGAGATACCAGAGCACTTTCGGATCGACGCCAGGCCCGCGCCCCGGCTCGAAAAGCTCCTGGGCTGTTTTCCCCTGGCGGCCACGGAGCGGCTGAGCAACATAGAAGTCGCGCCACTGCCTGATCAGGTCGTTGACCTCTTCGAGCTTCGGCGTGTAATCGCCCCGGAGCTTCTTGGCGCGGGGTTCGTTTGGAAGCATGTTGGCGGGTTTGTCATCGATGCTGTCACCGGTGAAGGATGGAATCTCCCTTTCGAGCCATTCGAGCACGCCGAAAATCCGCTCAACAGGCTTGGCCTGGGCATTGTATTTCACCGCCCAGATCACATTAACTCCGAGGCGGGCAAACATGCCGGGGATCTCTGATTCTTCAAGGACAACGCCCTTCGTGAAGCACCTGGCCTTGAAAGCCTTGCCATTATCGAGATAGACATTGTCCGGGATCCTGCCGAGGTGGATAATGGCATTCCGTAGGGCCGTGGCAACGCATTGGACGTTTTCTGTGACCATCACTTCCCAGCCGACCGGGTATGAGGAATGCCAGTCCCAAAACATGATCAGGATGGCCCGGCAGGACTTGCCGGTGTGCGGGTTGATCACTCTGAAGTTGAGCTTGTGGCCGTCTCCGACCAGGATCTCGCCAACTTTAAGAGTCCACCAGGCGCGGGTTGCATAGGGGGCGGCTTTGTCATTCCATGCCTTCTGCCCTTCGCGCTCAAATGTCCAGACGTCATGATACTGCTCTTTGAACCAGTTGACATAGCGCCTGAGCGTGGACGGGGATGAGGGCGACTGCTGACCGAGGATATATTTGCACTTGCGAATGGCGTCCTGGATTTTGGGTTTATTCTGATTCAGGAGATACTGCCTGAGAAACTGTTGCTCGGCGGGTGTTACCATTAAAGTGCCAACACCCCCGTAACGGGGTTGGAGGGCTTCAATGCCCCCATCCCTGAAATCGGAAATAAGCTGATATAAGCTCCGGAGCGAAATGCTTCCGAGTCCCTTGAAAATTTCTTGAAGGAATTGACCGCTATTGTATTTCTTTAAAAACTTTTTGTAGAATTTAGTTCCGCCTTTGGAATTGCTCTCATTCAATTCTCTCTGGAGAGCGCCCAATAAGGCGAAGCGAAAGTTGGCTATTCTTTCGTTCTTCGATGGCAAGGAAGGCGCGGGCAGCGGGGCCGGAGCCGGGGCGGGAGGGGCGGTCTGAGCCGGGGCCGATGGGGAGGGCGGCGGAGCCAGGGCTAAGGGTCTCTCGTAAACAGGATAACCGTCTTTTAGTTCGATCATGACGTTACGCCCCGGCTCGCCCGGATGAACTATTCTATTTCCTATTTTAGGGATGGGGACCGCCCCGCTTTGATTGACAGACATTTAAAATCTCCCTGATTTGCTTGCCGTTTGAATCAATTGCTGCAAAGTGTCGAAACATTTTTTCGACAGGTAATCAATCTACCCACTCCCTTACCCCTGTTAAGATGCCTTTTCATTAAGCAGCTCCCTGGACTGCCTTCTTTTCATAATGGGGAAACTGCATTTTTAAAACCCTCTCCTCTTCGGGCGTAATCCTCAGAGGGTTGATTTTGGATTGTTCAATCAACAAACGTTTGCACTCCATCTCATCAAATAAACAGATGGTAATTATGTCGCGTGCATTTTCGAAAGTTTCCCCGATGTCATTAAAGAAGCTCTGAAGGGTGAGTATATTTTTTCGATTTAGACGGCGCCCTTCAGAGGCAAGATGCAGGGTTTTTTTAATAAATCTCGCCTTCCGGTTAATTTTATCTATTTTTCCGATTACGTCGAGCTTAAATTCCCTATACTCTTTACTTAATGTTTTCAATTTTATAAACCTATTAATGTCGATAATTAATTGGAGATGGGGAGAATTTTTCTCTTTTCTATCCATTTTCTAACCTCCTTTCCGGAGGGTCTTGCTTAATCTCCCTTCTTATGATAAAAAATGAGTGGGTTGGGGAGGTTCACAAGATCTCTCCTGGCCGAGGGTCTCCGGTTGATCTTTGCGGGTCGCAGAGGCCCTCTTTTCCAAAGTATTTAAGATTTAATTTGTTAATTTTCCCGCTTCCTTCTCGTTTAATACTTTCATGGACATTTCTTCATTTTTGTTGCCTGTTCTTAAGAATGTGATCTGAGCGACCTTCCCTTCCGCGTCAACAAACATCGCATTGATGGGAAATCTCAGTCGATTTGCCTTTCCGTTTATCACGGTGGTTTTGATTTTTTTACCAATAATCGAAAGTTCAACCCTTCCTGTTAGGAAGGTCCCGTTAATACCGATCAGAACCCAACTCGTGGGCAATTTAAACCCATAATCAATAAACATAATCTCAAACGCTTTTTGGAGGCCTTCTTCCGAAAACACTTATTCACCTCCTTTCATGGGAAAATAAAAAGGCCGTCCCAACCCCAGGGTGTCGCGAGAGGCAATGCTTTTGGCAGGTGCTTCTCCCCCAAGATCAAGACGGCGGTTTTTGGGTCTGAATAAACGAAAAGCATTACCCTACCTCGCGACAGTTTCATCATAGATCAAGTAAAAACCAAAAGTCAAGAAAAATTTTTTGACATAACTTTTTAAAATACCAGGGCTTTCAAGACCGGGAGGAGAGGGGGCTTTCGGTCATGACGTTGTCATAACATGGTGGTGATAATGTATACAGTTTGTATTGTTTTTGCTATTGTTCCGGTAGCAAAACGGTGTCTTTTTTCTTTCAAAAAATATCACCAGCCCCCTCCCCGCCCTGATCCGGAGGAAGGTCTCCACTGTCATGAGAGCTCTCGCCCGTATCGGGTTTTGATACTTCAGGGACTCTTTCCTCTTTTGGCTCCTCCGGTTCAATGGCGGCCCCCGCATTGCCTCCCTTCTCCAACCAACGGTCGATTTCCTCTTTATCGAACGTCCAATGCGCCCCGATCTTCCGGGCGCCCGGGACCATCCCTTTTTTGGCCAGATCCTGAACCCGCCTCCTCGATTTGACAAGGACTCCAGTTAGATCCTTTACACTATACGCCTGTTTAGTATTGTTGAGGATGGGCGTTGGCCGCTTCTCATCGCTTAATCCATTTGATACCTTTATGTCATTTGAGTGATTTGTTATATTTGTTACATTTGATGGTTTTGTTTCCCCTATCTCCTTCATCTCCCCTCTGTGCTTGACTGCTTTCGATTTTTTCTTTTGCCTTGGTGGTGGTTGAATCTTACCTGGGGCTTGGACTTGATCCCGCCCTCTTTGATTCCACGTTTTAGCCTTTTGAGTTCTCTAAAAATGCAATCTTCACAAACCTTGTTTCCCTCGATAACCTTTGACAACTCATACAAGCACCTTTCAGCAAACGTCACTCCCTCCAGGACATTACAGTAAATCTTTCTATCGGTCATTCAGGTCTCTTGCTTCCTTAAATTCCAAGTTTTATAGCAGCTTCTATCCGTTTCCTTAACCCTTCGTTTAACCCTTCCAGAAGGTCTCCGCGATGCCAGGTCACAGCATTCCCCGACCGGTCCGCAGCTTCTTTCAGGTTTCTGGCTTTCTCTGCCAAATTCTTCCTAAACTTATCTGTAGCCACCTCGAAATCATGGCTGATAGCTTCCGGGAAAATTTCCTCCCTGTCAATTTTCTCACGGACTCTCAATGGAAAAAGCTCGTTATATAATGTCAAAACTTCCCGGTAAGCCTCGCGGATCTCTTCCAACGTCCAAGCTTTATCGCTCATCCCGGACCCCGGCTAACAAGAATTCTCGTCTGAGGCCACCATCGATATGCCTTTCTTGAAGAAATATCGACAATATGAGAGTGATGCTTGAAAACAATCCCGCTCAGGCAATCGACAATAAAAGATTGCAGAACATCTAAATTCGGCTTGCCGGTGTGCGAAATTTTTCCTTTCACCATTTTCATACGCCTTGGCATCCTGCTTCCTTTTGGGACCGGCATATCGAATTCGATTTTTAATCGGATCGGACCTTCAAGGGGAGGGAGTTTCCACCGGCGCTTGACCCGCTCTATAAAAAACTGTTTTCCCTCCCGCCTCGGAGGACCGGAGAATTTCATCTCAAAAGGTTTCTTAAGCGGTTGGAAAATCGCTTGACCTTTTGATTCTTTGGTTTTGTAGCGGGGAACCAGGGCAGCGAGGCCGCCATTTTTATAAGCCTTTTGCAAACCGTATAATGTGGCCCTGCAGAGCTTTGAAATGGTCTTTTTGACTCCATCAGCATCGGGCCAAAGTATGCCCGAATTCAACTCCTCCAAAAATCTATTTGTCACTTTATTTTTGGTTCCGGGTTTTCCAGCTTCCATCGACCTCCTTTGCCATTCTCTAAGGATTGCCAAACGATCAAAGGCGATTTGTTTGAGTCTCGGGTCAATGCCCTCCAGCACACTCCTTTTCTCCGGGGGATTATCAAACTCGATTTTCTTTTCCGGAGAGGCCGTCACGTCCCAAACTTTAAAGATCATGGCTAATATCCCTCCACTCCGGGGGCAATTATCAGCTTCCCGTCCTCTTCCATCCGGACATCAACTATAATTCTGAAACCGTTTTTAACAACGCTCTTCTCCGAAAGATATTTCTGATACCAAGTGTAAGAAACATCCCAAATGTGGGAGAGGTCCAGTTCGGGTCTTAATTCCTTTAAGACCCCGCTGACCCTTTTAATCACCTTCTGCTCGTCAGACCCATATTTCCCCCGGATCAACAGAGATAAGGTCGTCTTCGGGATTCCCGATTCCCGGCAAAACCTCCCAAAACTCCCAAACTCTTTTTTTATCAGGTCATCTATGACGCCATACCTCTTCATCCCATTTCACCCCCAAAAAACGCCCCCTGGCCTTTTGTCAGAGAATCTGATGGAATATGCCCCTGTAAGTGTTTATAAAATTTTTTAAACAGGGTTTTTAAGCTCACAAGGCCATTTCCATAGGGTTGTATCAGCCCTTCGTTGATCCTCTCAATTACCTTATCGAAACAGTTGATTTTGGGATAGCCGCTTCCTTACTGAACTTTCCGAATGTAATGGCCATGATTAATCCTTAATAAGGAAACCAGGAACTCAGGAAAATTCAAATTCTTTAATCTGATTTCTTTTCGATTTTATTCCTGCTTTCCTGGCTTCCTTATCAATCCTTGAAAATTTTTGCAAACTTTCCGCCGCGAAGCTTTGATTCGGCGACCCTATTGACAGAACGAATGACAGCTCTGTTTTCAGACGCTTTGATGGCTCGCATGATTTCCGATGAGACGCCTTTTTGCGAGCCTCTTGCGTCGATGTAGTAATAATTTTCATTCCTCCCCATCGCTTTCATCTGCCCCTGCGTGAAGACTCCCTCGCCCCGCTGTAAAATGGCCGGATATTCGTCGGGCCTGAGGCCTCCGTGAAGTCTCGGGGCATTGTTAAAATTCCACGCGGGCATGAGTCTCGTTGGGCCATTGTCCGCGCCGACAATGCCGCCGCCGTGAAAGAGCGAGCCTAAAAGTCCGCTCCAGAAGCCGCCCGACAGCCATCCTCCGCCCGATTCTTTTTTCCCGGTGATCGAGCCGAAGATCAGCCACTGGGTGATCATTTTGGTCACGGCCGAGATAAAGGCATCAGCCATGCCCTTCCAGATGTTATCGAGCGCCTCTTTTCCGCTCTGAGCGCCCTTGATCATATTGCTGACATTATTGGCCCAGACATCGCCGATGTTTTTGGAGAGGCTGTCCCAGGCGGCCTGAAGTTCGTTGGGCATTTTTAGCAGTTCGGGTATGGCCATCTGGTTGGCGTCAATCGCTTCTTCGACCGCCTCTTCGTAGAGCCTGGCTTTAAAGGCCGCCTCGCCCCAGGCTTCTCCCAGGGTGTCGATCCATTCGTCCATCTTCTGCTCGGAGGTCAATCGTTTGATCTCTTCGGCCTGCTTCTTCCATCCCAGTTCCATCAGCTCTTGCTGGGCCATGACGACTTCGCCATACTCGTCTGCCTTTTTTATGAAGGCATCCCAGGCAGAAAGTATATCTTCCCCTTTTCCATTCGCTTGTTTTTCTGGCACAAGTTTGGGAGCTGTTAGCTTAGGTTGAAATGCTCCCCTCGCAAGCTCAGGGCCTATTTCGAACTGACGCGACCATTTCTCTTTGGCCCTCATCGCCTGGTACTCTGCCTCATTCGGAGTGTAGCCTCCCTTGATTCCGAGATCCTCAAGCATCCGCATGATGCCCCGCCAAATCACGCCGAAATCCTCCGCAGTCTCGTTGAATTTCAATAGCCTATTTGTAAGACCATCCACCAGCCTGCTGAATTCCTCAACCACCGGGGCTGCCGATAATTTCAACCCTGTAATTGCAAACTCCAGATTCTTAAAAGCTTCCTCGCTCGCGGCCAACTTCTTTATAAGATCTTCCTTGGTAAGACCAAGCTTATCGGCCTTCTTACCAAGATCCTCAATCTCCTTCCCCCCCTTATTCAGCAGAGGAATCATGGCTTCGGCTGAACGACCGAATACGGCGTAAGCAAGGGCCAATTTTTCGGGGCCATCCTTATACCCCCGGAACCTATCGGCCATCTCTCGAAGCATCAAATCCAGAGATTTAAGGTTTCCTGTTGAATCGGTCGCGGAGATCCCCATTGCGCTGAAGGCTTTGGCCCCATCTCCAGTCCCGATTCGGGCCTCATCCATCGCCTTGGTTAACTGACGCATCCCCATTCGCAAATTGCTGGTATCCACATCGGCAATCTTCGCAGCATAACTCAACCGTTGCCATTCGGAGATTGTCATTCCCAAAACATTGGCGGTTCTTTCAATATCAGAACCCAAAGAGGCAAGGGATTTTAAGGAAGAGATCGCTTTGCTCACGCCGTAGATGGCAGCGGTGGCAACAGCAACCTTGGCGGTGAGTTCGATCCAGCCCTCCTTCAAGGAGTTGAGGGGACCCTGAACCTGCGCAGGGCCTTTCTTCATCTCCTCAAAGGCTTTTTTCGACTCGTCGCCGAAGGCTTTGATTTTGGCCGTCCCCTTATCGTCAACTTCAATGACAATCTGTATTTTTCCGGCCATAGGGCACCTCCAGTTTAAAAAATGTGGATATTCATCTCGGAACGAGACTACTCCCCCCACCAGAAATTTCTATCCAAACAAAGGAAGGACATGTTTGGCCCAGGACCAAACCGCCCTGGCTTTTACGCACCTGGTCAATAACGACCGAACCGTTTAAAATTCACCTTCAGGTCCCTGAACGCCTGGTCGAAACTGTCATTGCTGTGGAAACCCGTTAACCGTCATAAAAAGGAGTGTCCCGATCCCTGGGGAGGTCAACCCGGGACCGGAACACCCAAAACTCCTGATCGCAGCTCAGCAAACCAGGAGGGAGGCAATATTATCCAGCAACCGCTTTCCAGAATCCGCGGAAATCCGCGATTTCCATTTCATATTCGTGACGACTTTTGTATTGCATTTTATCCCCAACGAAAAGCTGCCCCACGGTCGGGTTATCGGCCAGAAAAAATTCAGGCTCCCGCTTTCCATTAAGATATGCGGCCTCCAAAAGCTCGACTTCGCTGCCGTCGGCGATCAGGCCCCAGTCGTTGGCATCGGTAAAGAGCGGGTTGCAGATGATCCGCTCATGATTCACTCCGAAACGTCCGGCGTGCGGATTGATCGTTCCTGCCAACGGCCACGGAGAGTTGAGCGCCTTTGCGATCTCAAGCAATGCTCTCGGCACCCAGAGATCTCTCGGCTCGAGGGCCAGGCCCGCCCCACTGTTCTGCTCGGTCTGGGCATACATGGCCTTGAGTGCGTTTGTCAGAGTGGTGATGCCCGTGGAGTCGTTGGTCAGCGTCGTTGCTCCGAGATTTGCGTGATCGTTGTGGAAGAGCGCCTTGCCGTCGCCGCCATAATTGGCGTTATCGATAACTTTACCCCAGGCCCTCTTGGCATGGGTTCTCCGGTGCGCCCTTCCCATCTTACTGACGAGCTGGACGACCGATTTGAGATCGTCATTGAGAATGACCTTTCTCGTCACCGTAAGGATCCATCCTTTCTGGTTGATGGCATAACTCGCTTCGATATCAGTCGGAAGGGTCAACTCCTGATAGTCTGCCGTCTCTGGGTTGACGTCCGGAACGTCGCCCAGATACCCAACACTGATGATTTCCATATCCTTAAAATTCGGCGCGTTCCGCACGAAGGAAATGAGAGCCTCTTCCTGGTAATTCGGGATCCGGTATTCCTTGATCAGCCTCCGGTGCATCGAATTCCCGAGCACAAAAGAAAACGAGGAAGAAGAATAGGCCGCAGCCAATCCCAACATCGTCATGATAGCCCTCCCGAGCTTCTCCTTCTCGCGCGTGGGGACACCCCTCATCTCAACATCCCCGGTTATGTGCGTGTAGGCCGCTCGAAGACTCTTAAAAGCTTGCACGCCTTTGTGCTCCCTTTCAACCCCCACATCAAAGAGTTTGTCCAACGCCGCCTGAATTTTCTCCGGCTCGCTCGGTCCGGCTTCTGTGACCGGCCTTATAATAAACTCGTTATAAAATTCTTCGAGTTTTCTCCGAAATTCGCTCTCGCCCTTCTTTTGACTCTCCTCTAATGCCAAATTCCATAATTCAATCATCCGCTCATCATCCATTGTCTCTTCCAAGTAGCCCAACTTTGCCCCTTCTTCCGGATAACCCTTCCGCAGAGCATCAAAAACCAATTTTCGAACCATCATCTCCTTGCCCTCCTTTTCCTGATCTGCGGCTTCAATGCCGCAACCTTTAGATTTTCCTAAACCCTGGATCATCCCGCCTGGCAGCCACAAGCCTCATTTCCCGATCCGGGAACAATTCCTCTATCGAAACTCCGAGCGCGACGGCAAGCTTCCTTTTTTCATCCTCAGAAAAATTCACTAACCCATTCTCGTGCAAAGAGATCTTCGCCGCGTTGATTCCAGTCAGAACCATCAATCGAAATTGAGTTAGTCCAACATTTCTCCGAATTTCTCTAAGCCGACTCATGTCCCCACCTCCACAAAAAAACTATTCATTCAATCCAATTTCGTCTTTTGACGAATCGGCCCGAACATGATCTCATTTTAATAATAATTTTTTGTTTAGTCTATGACGATAATAAAGATTTTTAAGGGGATTTTTGTCAGATTACTTTGGTGAGTTTAGGGTGAAGCAATTTTTTATAGCTTGGCGGATTGCGCGGGTACGGTCGTTTCCTTTGATTCCGATAATGTCAAAACAATAGATAATGATATTTGGGAATGGCCCTGACCAAGGGCGAGGTATGCCGATGTTCCTTTTAAAGCTTTTTGCTATCTGGAGCGCGAGACCGAATTCGTCAGCTTTGCGACCACCTCCTCTTTTTACTTTCTCTATTTCTAAAGCCGTTTCTAAATTTTCCATGATCTTCTGAAGATACTCAGGCGTTGAAAGTATAGCGGCTGCAAAAGCGATCTCCCTGCGAACTTTTACCTTCGTATTTTTGGTATCCTGAAAATTCCACTCTGAAGGGTCACATTGACGCGGGGGAAGGATTTGGAATCGGCCCGAACGAATTTCGAGAACATTTTTATAGACCGCCTGATAATGAGTTTTTAAACGAAACAGTTTATCTCTGTGTGCAGCTCGATTTTTAGAGTTTAGATGATCCAAAATTCGCTGGGTATAATCCAAATATATTTCAATCTCCCGCATGAATGCCTTAACTTTTTGTTCTTCACACCCTTTAAGGGTCTCATGAAAATAGGTTTGTTCTTCCGGAGAAAAATAATAGGCATGGGATGTTATAGGCTTTCCGTCAATCTCTGAAATCCATTCGTGTTTTTTTAATATCATCGCCATCTCCCCTCATGGCCCTCGTTTTTGTTTGGGCCTCCAAACCGGGTGAGGATTTCCCGGCTTGTCGGGGTCGACTCCCTATGGAAGCCCGCACTTTCAATACTCCATTGCCGCTAAGATACGTCAAATTATCACAAACATCAAATAAAAAAGAGGAACCTCTAAAAAATCCGAGATGTCCGGACCTCCGTGCTTTCTTATAAAAAAGAATGCCCAGGATGCGTTAGGAGAAGATATCATGCGAAGATGAAGGGGTAGGGGGTAAGGTTAAGGATAAGGCCCTTTTGCGGCCTGGCCCGATCTCCGGAGCTTTCGATCCGGGAGGGCAAAGAATGATTGCTTATGGGCTATACTATACAAACGTTTAGCTCTCATCTTTACTTCCCGGTCCTGAAAGCTATAAAGGTGGAATGACCTATTCCCCAGGGGGGGGGCAAAAGGTCGGCCAATTTCCGGTATAAATTGCCCCCAAAATCTGCCTGAAATGTTGTGAGGGTATGGGATGTATAAGCCCATCAAACTACCGATCCGGATCCCTCCCCCAACCCGCCGAATTTTGGGCTAAAATTTGAACCTCTCCAAAATATTTCACAAGCTCTTTTTGTGCAGACAATTTGAAAATTTTGGGGAAATCAAATCGTGAGGGTTCTTTAAGTGGAATGAATGCTACTTGTTGTTTTTGTTGACTTTTTTAAATTTGTGCAGACAATTTGAAAATTTTCCGCTCAAAAACCTCATTTTCTTATCATATTCTTATCACATTTCAATCACTTAATGCCCTATTTACGCTATGCAGAACCCCCTGCCTCCCTATACTAACCTCTTAACTCTTAACTGACAACGTTCAAGACATCGTTTACTGATTTTACGTTCAGGACATCGTTTACTATTACCCCAATTGAGTCAAAAGTTTTATAAAATGCCCTCTAACTCCCCTTTG
>VGSD01000027.1 GCA_016875155.1 Deltaproteobacteria bacterium
ATAAACTGGTAAGGAGTAATCCCGGAAAGACACCAGCTAAAAAAAGTTTCCCTACAGACACTTCTGCAATGATTCCATAAATGATAAAGGGAAGGCTTGGAGGAATAAGGATACCGAGGGTAGAGCCAGCAGCAATGCACCCGGTAGCTAGCTTGGGATCATATTTATACCTTACCATTTCTGGTAAGGCGGTTGTTGTAAAGACACTAACACCAGCAGTACTAGAGCCGGTACAAGCAGCAAAGCCGGCGCATGCGCCAATGGTGGCCATTGCCAGCCCTCCACGTTGACGACTAAACAAGGTATGTGCACAAGCGTAAACATTTGCTGTTAATCCCGAAGCAAAGGCAAAATTACCCATGAGTATATAAAGTGGAAGCACAGCCATTTCATAAGCGCCTACGGTAGAATATGGGGATGTTCCCACCATCGTTAGTGCCCCTGATAAGCCACCTAAGTACATGAAGCCGGCAGCACCAACGCCCGCCATAGCAAAACCGATAGGCATCCCTAAACCCATTAACAGAAAAAGAATTCCAAACCCTATCAAACCTATTATCTCTAAACTCATTTGTTTACTCCAGATAAGTAATTACTTTCTATTAATTACTTTCCTTTTGCCCACCGCGCGTAATAGGGAATCGTAAAAGTCCACCAGTAACTGTGCACATAATAAGGCACAACCTATAGATGCTAAGTAAAGGAATGGACTGATTGGTATCCCAACAGTCGGTGTAACCCCGCCACGTATAAACGAAGACCAGGCGTTCATCCCAAGGCACCAAGCTAATGTGGCGGAAATAACTATACTAAAAAATGATGTAATACTTTCTAAAACTGTTTGGGCATGTCTTGAGAGCTTAGAAATCACTAAATCAACCTGTACATGTCCCTTGACAGAAGCCGTATAAGCTAGCCCTAAAAAAATCGCCACCACCATCATTAACTCAGTTACATCATGGGCGGATGCCATGGAACGTCTCAATAGGTGACGACATATAACATCAGCCGTAGCCAATAGCATCATTAGGCAGAGGGTAACCCCTGCTATCCACATACCTAAATTACCTAAAAGAAGAATAGTTCTTCTCATTGTTTCTCCAAATCGCGTCTTGATAGTATTATTCATTGGTTCTGTCAATTGGCATCCCTTAAAGAAGCTGGATATCTATGCCTCTTATTTCTAATAATGTTTTACAATTTTGTAAATGACATCCACGATCTCTTGGCCTGGCTGACCTTTCGCCTTCCTAGCTTCTATCCATTCCTTTACTAAAGGTTCTGCCATTGTACGCCACAAGTCTAATTCTTTAGGACTGAGTTCATATATCGTGATCCCGTGCTTTGTGAGTTCCTTTCGGTACTCCTCCGCTGATTTTTGCATATCCATGAACTTGTACCTAATTTCCTGGTTGAGCGTCTCAATGATCGCTTTCATTTCAGGGGGCAAACTATTCCACACATTTAGGTTCATTACTACTGCCCCAGTAGGTGTTCCCACGGATTCCCACACGCAATATTTCAATATTTCGTACAATTTTGATGATAAAACGAACTCTGGAGCAGTAATTAAGCCATCCACCGTTCGCCGATCCAAAGCCATGTAAAGATCAGCAGCTGGGATAGAAATTCCAGAGGCTCCCATTGCTTTTATCAACTGGAGCTGGGGTGGCGTTGCCCCCCTGAGTTTTAACTGCCTTAATTCATCTAAGTTGGTTACTTTTTTATTACTGAAGAAGAAATAGAATGGATCGGTGGGTTGAAAATACAAGAGCTTAAAGCCATTTTTTTCAAATATCGATGAAAATAGACCTAGCCCATTGAGTCCATGTGCCACATCCATTGACACAGCAGTTTTCGAAATTAGAAATGGGAGCTCGTTAGCACCAAGAAGGTCGAAACCTTTGCTCATTGGCATAACAAAAGCAAGGTCACAAGTACCACCAAGAATCATATCCGGGTAGTCAGAAAATTTACCTAATGACTGCGCATAATAATTGGTAACTTTTATCCTGCCGTTAGTACGTTTCGTTACCTCCTCGGTCCAGTAAGCTGGCATACGCTCCATCATCTGCCCTTTTGGAAACCAACCTGCATACTTCATTTCGATACTTTTAGGAGCAGTTGGTTTTGAGGTTGTTTGAGCACTAGCGCTGAATATTGGCATAAGTAATACAGTTAGTGCCAATAAAATAAAGATCCTAAAAATTGTGTTTTTAATAATCAAATTTTTCATAAGTTCCTCCTTTTCCTAAAGTGAAGAGAGTAAGATAGCATCTGCCTTGGTTTCTATACCTGGATTTATAAAGTCATTATTAGATACCTCACATCAACGCATTCTTGCGGGGAGCCAAACACCGACCTCTTGATATTGTTTAGATAATCACAATTAAAATAGGGCTTAAATTATTCACCACTTCCTCCAGATCGATATAAAATACCATTTAAATAAATATTGATAAGGCTATCAGCTAATCGCTCGATTGCAAGGTTCTTATCGGACCTGTACCAGTGATAGAGCCAGTTGATCATTCCAAGGATTGCAAAAGTTGCTAAAGTTAAATCGCAATCCTTGACTTTCATCGTTCTTTGTAATTGGTCCAGCTGGTTCTTATAAAGATTGTAAATGGTCCTCTCTTTTTCTTTTACGAGTCTATTGAGCTCGCCGCTTAAAAACCTTTTATCTTCTATGATAATTTTTGCACCCTTTCTATTTGTTTTTATCAAAAGGATATGTTGGAAGATGGCATTTTTTAACTGTTCAAGAGGATCTTCATTTCCGGAAAAACAAGATTTTAGAGTGAAAAATAGTTCATTAGAGGAAGTTTCGATGATTGTGTAAAGAATCTCTTCTTTATTTCTGAAATGGTAGTATATTGCTGCCTGAGTGAGTCCTACTTTATGAGCGATATCTCGGAGAGAAGCCTTTTCGAATCCTTTTTCATAAAAGAGATCAGTAGCAGCCTTAATGATTTCTTCGCGCATGTTTGAAGGGTTTTGCTTCATTAAGCAAATTATTACTAAACAATTAGTAAGTTGTCAAGAAAAAAATTAACCAAAATATTGATACATTATAATATATTGAAATTATTAATTAATATTTTGTATATTGATTAATAATGATAACTTAATATCAATTGAAATTGAAAAATTATAGAGTAATTTAGTAAACGTTTGTTAAGTAAAATTTTAAAAACTGAATTTTGTCGAGTGTGGGATTTATTGGTTGGAATAAATTAGAGCTTGCCAGCTGATTAAAGAAAATTAGATAAGGAGATGGGGGAATTGGGAGATAGGGAGGTGGGGAGATAGGGAGATGGGGAATTGCCCATCTCCCTATCAAGTTATTTTATCAATGAGGATGTGCGAATGTTCTGGGACGGCCAACTGCTGCAACGGGTGCATCAGGTTTAATTTCCCCCCGGATTCCTATTTTCACCTTTTTAAAAGGAATATCCTTCCCTGAAGCTTCAATGGCATCCTCAGTTGCCTTGACCAGACCAAAGCAGCAGGGGACCTCCATAAAAGGAACGGTCACGCTTTTAATGGAGTTTGTTTTAAAGATGGAGGTCAATTTCTCCCGATACAACTGGATGTCATCCAGTTTCGGACAACCCACAACCAATGCTTTTCCTTTAAGAAAATCCTGATGAAAGTCAGGATAAGCAAAAGGGACACAGTCAGCCGCGATCAGTAAATCCGCATCCTGGAAATAGGGGGCTTCGACCGGTACTAATTTCAGTTGGACAGGCCATTGAGTGAGTTGAGAAACCGTTGATCCCTTCGGAGCGGAGTCCGCGCTGGGTTTGGGAGCTTCAAACTGTAAGACCCTCGATGAGGGACAACCTCCAAATTGATGTTCATGTTGATGCTGATGAGGTTGTGTTGCCTCATTCTGTTTGTGGAGATGGATCTCCACCGCTTTTTCGTCGAATTCTTCTGCTTCCCTTTCAATGATCTTAATGGCATCCTCAGGGCAATGACCAAGACAGGCGCCAAGCCCATCACAGAATTTGTCTGTGATCAGCTTAGCCTTTCCGTCAACAATTTTTAATGCCCCTTCCGCACAATTTGGAATACAGAGTCCACAACCATTACACTTTTCCTCATCAATCTTCACAATTTTTCTTGTCGCCATGTTCTCTCCCTCCTCTGGGTTATTTTTAACTCAAAGATAGCCTGACTTAAAAACTTTTGCCTTGATCTAAGTCAAAATATAAAAAATTTTAAATCCTATTGATTTTAAAAGGTTATCTGAAGTTTTAAACTCCAAAAGGTTTTTTACAAAGTATAAAAAACTAGAGAGGGATTGAAGGTCCTACAAAGAGGAGGGGATATGGGAAAGGAAAGAATTGACTTAAATGGATGGGGTCGGAGTTTTTGTCAGACTGTTACTGTAGAAAACCACCGACCCCTATCTTTTCTGGATTAAAGGCCGCTCTGTTTTTCGGCGAAGTCGCCTACGACAGGCAGTTTGTATTTCTCTCCCTTAAAGGCCTTGAACATCAAGAAGAGCCAAAGGATCAGACTCAGGATGGAGATGATGATTGATAAAAACCATCCAATAAAGGGAATAACCCCGAGTATGATGACTGCCACAAAGAGAGGCAGGAAAGCGGCCAGAGATTGAGCGGCATGAAACCTGACGAATTTATTTTCCCGCTCAAGAACCAGAAAGACGATTCCAGTCACCCATCCAAGAACATAGCAAAGCAGAGCCTCGATGTTCTCCTCAATACCCAGCGCTGTTTTGGTCTTCGGAGCTTCCATGATCTTTCCTCCTTTCGTTTGTGGAAATTGAAATATTCGAGCCAGTGTTTAAGTAAAATTGTTAACAGACAATCTGGGAGAGGTCAAGTGAAATTATTATTTTTTTATGATAAAGATAGAAATATCGAAAGCTATAGAGGAACTTCTCATGTCCTGGCAGGCGTTGGCTGCGGTTATCTTCTGGGGATTTTCATTCATTGCCACAAAGGTGGCCTTAAAAGAAGTCCACCCCTTTACACTTCTGGCGCTTCGTTATGCGATGGGGGCGCTATTGCTTCTTTTTGTCCAACTCGGCCGTGAAAAGGGTTTCTTAAAAGTATTTTCTCCTCGGGATTGGATTTACATCTTCATCCTCGCTACAGTAGGGGTTTCAGGTCTTGGCCTTCTCCAAGCTTATGGCCTCCTCTTTACAACAGCCATCAATACAGGATGGATCATTGCAATCAACCCCATCCTGATCACACTTTTTGCCAAATTCTTCCTTGGCGAAGCCATTACACTCAGAAAGATTCTGGGGATTCTTCTGGGTTTTTGTGGAATCTTTCTCATCATCTCCAAGGGAGTGTTTTCAATTTCTTTGTTCCGGATGGCGTCTACTTATGGGGATTTTCTGGTGTTTGCAAGCGCGCTGGCATGGTGCGGTTTTACCGTTGGAGGGAAAGGGTTTATCTCACGATTTCCTCCTTTAGCCACAGTCACAACCATCATGATCTCAGGATGTCTGACCATCCTGCCGCTGAGCCTTTTAAGGGGAGATTGGAACAACCTCATCCATCTCTCCCTGAGCGCTTGGACAGGCATCATTTTTTTAGGAGTCTTCTGCTCGGGCCTGGGTTACCTTTTCTGGTATTCGGCTCTTGAGAAGAGGGATTCTGGAGTGGTTGGAATGTATCTTTACCTGGAACCTTTCGCCACCCTGATCGGAGCCTATCTTCTGCTGGGTGAAGAGATTCAGTGGATCACGCTGATGGGCGGAGGAACGACTCTTGTCGGAGTTTATCTGGCGACGCGAAAGTAATACTTCAGTATCACATTAACTTTTTGCCATCGAAGGCGGGTGTTTAGGGTTTCGTGCTTATCCTTATGCGTTCTTCGATCTTTTTGATCGCCTCCCTGGTCTTTGTAGCCAAGGTTCCTTTTTGAGATTTTTCCAGTCGGGTTAAGACCTTGACCGATTCACCTGTCCCGATCTTCGCGAGGGTATCACAGATTGCCACGATGGAAGCATCCGTGAGAGGATTTTTCTGTAAAAAACCGAGTAGCCCTTTAATTCCCCTTTTCTCGATCATTTCGATGAGAATTTGTTCCAAAGTCTTTCCATCGATGGCCATATTTCCTGAAAGCCCAAAAGCGAAGTAAATATAGGTTTCAAGTTTGTCGTTTTGCGGCGATGGGGTTGCAGAATATTCCTTGAGCATCTCAACCATTTTTCCGATACCCCGGCTGCTTTTGACCATAGCCAGACACCAGATCGCTCTCTTTCTCACCTCCAGGTCCGGATCATTCAAGGATGAAAGGAAAACCTCTTCTCCCCCAGGACCTCCGGCCTGGCACAGGGTATGGATGGCCTGTTCCCTCAAGCGCGAATGTTCATGGGTTACAAAACTCTTTGCAACCTTTGCCAGCGGGGCCTGCCACTCCTGAGATTTGATTTCACCCAGAACCCGGAGGATATCACAGATCGTTTCAGCAGAGGTTTGCTGTTTTTCCAGTTCTTTTAAGAGATGGATGGCAGCCACCGGTCCGATTTGAATCAGGGCTTCGCAGGCATTCTTCCTGACCCACTGGTCTTGGCTCGATTTCAAAATATCGAGAAGAACCGAAATAGCGCCGACCTCAAGGGCGGCAAAGAGTGGAATGATGGCGGCCCGGATCTCTTTCTTCCCTTTAAGGAATTTCTCTTTGAGAAGGTGAGGGATGGTGCCCTTTCCGATCTCCTCCAGGACCTGGCCTGCGAGAAGGGCCCACATTCTCCTTTCATGAAAGTGACCTTTGAGGGTTTCGAAGATTCGAAGAATCTCGGGAAAACGGTCCCTTCGGATCAGTTCAGGAATCATCCTGACAAAGGAGATGGCCACGTTGAGAAAGGCCTCTTTGTCTTTAGCCTGGTCGAGTTGCAGAAAGAACTGGTCCGTATATCTGAGAAATTTATCCGTTAATCTTTCCAGAACGATCTTATCTCTCAGGGCCGGGGGCAGGTCCTCGAGGTTGATGAGCTGGTGCCTGAAAAATTCTTCGAGAAGATTTACTGTCTCCGGGGTGGCAGCATCTTTCAGACGCCGCGAAATCTTTTTGACGAGACGGTTCGATTTTTCTTCAAACGCATCCTGCTTCTGAAGTTTTTTGAGCTCCAGATGCTCTCGCAAGAAGATCTTCGAGGTGTTGAGGAGGTACTGTTTCTTTAGAGAAGAGACGATCTCGTCCTCAATCGTCTCCTCGATATCGCTGGAGGAAGTGACGAGATCGCTGTTCCGCAGAATTGCACAGAGGAGATCGGATTGGCGAATGGGCCTCAGAGCATCCCGCAGCAGATTGATCCGGATATCCTTGATCTCCCGTCCCATCATCTGCTGTAAAATGGGAATCATTTTGATGTCTTTTCTCATCCGCGAAAGCGTGAGCCGTGCCCTCCATGGCATTTCCCGTTCCAGAGCGAGAAATTCTTCATTGAAGACATAGGAGATGTTAAAAATTCCACGACTGTAAAGGGCCTGAGCAAATCGGTCCTGATCCTGTTTGCGCTTGGTGTCTACCAGGGTGGGTTCGCTCATAATATCAACGAATGCGCCGAATTCGTTCTGTCCCATCCGGCTCTTGAGGGTCAAACTGATCAGGTCTTTCCGTTCCATGTATTTTGCAAATTTTGGAACATAAAGTTCTCCCATTCCCTTCATCATCATCCTGCTCAATTTCTGTGATTCGGGCAGAACGCCTTCGACAAAGATCTCCTGCCCCCCCTGTTCCTCACGGACAAGAAAAGCCAATTCATCCTCCTCTTCAAAGAGTACTTTGAAGCTCTGAAAGAGGCCTTCCTTTGCTTTTTTCGATTCCGGGTGGTCGGAGGTATAGTATCCTGTCCTCAAGAAGGCCTGGATGAGACGGAGGACAAAGTCTGTCAGCTTGACTTGAAGTTGCTGTAAACGCTCGACCTCTTCCGGAGGAAGGCCCTCCGGGATTCCTCCGAGGCTTTTTTTATCAGTCCCATAATCTGGTTTAGGGATCTTTTTCTCTTCCATTGAAGCTTAATTTCACAAAAACTGAAGAGGATGTCAAGTTAGAAAAAAAGGAAAAAAAAGGGAGACCTGAATGAAGGCTCGAAGTTTAGCAAGGTCCGCTTAGTTTGGGAATCCTTCATGACGGTCTGTCATCTGTGCCCCATGAGAATACCCCTGGGGTTTGGGTTACGGTGACGAAGCCCGTTTCGGCTACGGGTTATGGTTACGTGCAAAGAATTATGAGACGATAAACGTAACCTTTTATTAACGATACGGGCCTCGTTACCCTTACCGTTAGACTTTTAATTTGTCGCTTGTTGCGTTGACTTTTAGGAAAGAGGTCGATTAAATTTAAAAACAGGGAAAGTGGATGAGATCTTTCAAAACGCTCAAAGACGACCTGATTCAGAACCGATGGCGAATCCTGACAGGGCTTGTTGCCCTTATCGTCGTAGATGTCCTTCAACTCCTCATCCCGAGAGTCGTTAAACATGCTATTGACGACCTTACATTAGGGGAGATTTCGTCTTCCCGCCTCCTCTTCTACGGCTTGCAAATCCTCGTTCTGGCGCTGGGCATTGGGGGATTTCGGTATGTCTGGAGATACCTTTTGTTAGGAGCCTCACGCCGGATGGAGAAGACCTTGAGAGATCGGTTCTTTCTGCATCTTCAAACCCTCTCTGCCTCCTACTTCTCCCGGTCTAAAGTTGGAGACCTGATGGCCCATGCCATCAATGATATTGAATCGGTTCGGATGGCGATGGCTCTGGGGCTGGTCTTCATCGTTGATACGATCATCCTGGGGATCTTGACCCTCTGTTTCATGGTCTATATCCACCCCCTGTTAACCCTCTATGCCATCCTTCCCATGCCGTTGATCACTGTGATCACTCTCTTTTTCAGCCGAACGATTCACAAACGGTATGAAGCGCTCCAGAAGACCTTTTCCCAGATGACTGAAAAGGTGAGGGAGTCGATCGCCGGCATCCGTGTCATCAAGGCTTATGTTCAGGAGGAAGCGGAAGGCGATAAGCTTTCCCGTCTGAGCCAGGATTATGTCGGGAAGAACGTGGGCGTCACCCGGATATGGGGGATGTTCTTCCCCCTTCTCCTTTTTTTGTCCAACCTCTCCATGGCCCTTATTCTTTATCTTGGGGGAAGACTGACCATTCTTCAATCGATCTCCGCCGGTGATTTCGTGGCCTTCATGAGCTATCTGGGAATGTTGGCCTGGCCGATGATGGCCTTGGGATGGGCGATCAATATGATTCAGCGAGGGGCAGCATCGATGGACCGTATCAACCGGATACTCGGGGAGATGCCAGAGATTTCTGATGGACCGGAGGCCGTTGTCGCCGGCCCGCTGAAAGGAAAAATTGGGATTAAGGGACTGACGGTTTCATCCGGAAATGGCGAGACTCCGATTCTTAACGACATCCATCTGGATATCCATGAAGGGGAAAAGGTTGTCATCGTCGGAAGAACCGGTTCGGGTAAAACCGTTCTATGCCACCTCCTGGTCCGGATGATGGAATCTCCTGACGGCTCCATCTTTTTCGACGGAAATGAAATCCATCGTATTCCTCTTAAAGTATTGCGAGGGAGCATCGGTTATGTCCCTCAAGATACTTTTCTTTTTTCCGATACGATCAGGGAAAATATTGCGTTCGGAAAGCCTGACGCTTCTCCTGAGGAGATTGAAGAGGCGGCACGAGTGGCA
Source organism: Deltaproteobacteria bacterium (assembly GCA_016875155.1). The sequence continues at coordinate 9,706 of VGSD01000027.1, forward strand.
CAGATTTATGATGAAGTCATTGGATTCCCTGCGGGCATGGAGACTGTGATCGGTGAGAAGGGCATCACCCTCTCTGGCGGCCAGAGGCAACGGGTTACCATTGCCAGAGCGGTCTTGATGAATCCGCCAATCTTCATTCTCGATGACGGGCTCTCTTCTGTGGATATCCAGACGGAAGAGCGGATCCTTGACGAATTGGAAAACTATCTCAAGGGAAAGACGAGCATCCTCGTTACCCATCGAATTGCTCCGCTTCGAAGAGCTGATCGGATCATTGTTCTGGAAGAGGGCAGGGTGGCGGAGATGGGCGACCACACGACCCTCCTTGCAAGAGGCGGAATCTATGCAACGCTCTACTGGGAAAGAGAGATGGAAGAAGAGTTGGAAAGGGAGAAGTGAAAAGCAGTTCGGAGTTATTAGTTCGGAGTTCGGAGTATTATTTTCTTGTCTCCGAACTCTGAACTCCGAACTCAAAACTTTGGGTCATTATGTACGCTGATTTCGGATATATGGAAGAGGGAAAGCTGGGTAAGCCCTATGACCTGAAACTGATGGTCCGACTGGGGGCGTTTCTCAGAAAGTACTGGTTTCTGATGAGCCTCTCCCTCTTCATCGTCCTCGTCATGGCTGGACTTGACCTGGTCATTCCCTACCTGACCAAAGAGGCGATTGACCGTTATATCGTCCCCTCTGCAAGGGAGGTCATTCTCCGCAGGGATGGATCGATCGAAGAGAAGCGACTCCTTCAACGGTTTGAAAACGACCTTATCCCCACCCAAAAGGAAGGGAGATTTCTTCTACCGCGCGATGCCTTCAACTCCCTGGACCGGAGAGAAGCGGCCCTCTTGGAGAAGGCGGGCATACTTTCGGAAAACCGGTACTATCTCTTTATCCCCCAAAGGCCTGAAGAAGAAGCACTGCTCATTAAATATCCATCTTCTTTTGGGAGAAGCGGCCCTTACTGTTTTATCTCTATGGACAGGATGAAAGACTTGGAGAGAGAAGATCGGATCCGTCTGAGAGGAAGGGATATCGAAGGGGTTCTTCACTTAGCGCTCCTCACCGTTTTCATCCTGGCCCTCCATTTCGGTCTGAATTTTGTTCAGGTCTATGCCATGGAGGTGGCTGGCCAGAAGATGATGCATGATCTCCGGATGAAGGTCTTTTCTCACCTCCAGACCCTCCCGGTCTCCTTTTTCGACAAAACTCCTGTGGGAAGGCTGGTCACCCGGCTCACCAATGATATCCAGAATGTCCATGAAATGTTTACCTCTGTTCTCATCAACCTTTTCAGAGATATCATCCTTTTAATTGGAATCGTTGCCATCCTTCTTCACCTCCATGTCGAACTGGCGCTCATCTCCTTTGCCGTTCTTCCCTTGATCTTCATCACCACGGTCTTCTTCAGCCGCCGGGCAAGAGATGCGTTTCGTGATATCCGTTTCAAAGTTGCCCAGATGAATAGTTTTCTCCAGGAGAATTTAGCGGGGATCCGGGTGGTTCAACTCTTCAGGAGGGAGAAGGAGAATGGGAGACGATTCGAGAAAATCAATCAGGCTCATTACCTGGCCAATATGAGGCAGATCTCTGTCTATGCCTTCTTCGTTCCTTTTGTTGAAATTTTGAGCACAGGAGCCACAGGACTTCTCATCTGGTATGGGGGAGGGAAGGTGATTCAAGAGGCGATCAGCCTTGGTGTTCTTGTCGTCTTCCTCTCTTATATCCGGATGTTCTTTCAGCCTATCCGGGACCTTTCCGAAAAATACAATATCATGCAGTCAGCCATGGCTTCCCTTGAGAGAATTTTTGGGTTGCTTGATCAGGAAGCAAAAATTTTATCGCCTCCTTCATCGGTCCGGAGAGCGATCAAAGGGAATATCGAGTTTCAACGAGTCTCCTTCTCTTATAATGGAGAGGACCGGGTTCTTCATGAAGTCTCTTTCTCTGTTCGCGAGGGAGAGACCGTTGCCATTGTCGGAGCCACAGGAGCAGGAAAGACGTCACTTCTCTATCTCCTTGAGCGCTTCTACGAACCGGAAGAAGGGAAGATTCTAATCGACGGAATTGACGTTCGTGAGAGGGATGTCGCAGACCTGCGTTCCCAGATTGGTCTGGTGATGCAGGATACGTTTCTCTTTGCAGGAGATATTGAGGAAAATATACGGCTTGGAGATCAAAAGGCAGATGGGGCAAGAGTAAGGGAAGCGGCTCGCGTGGTGAATGCGGACCGGTTTATCCAGCGATTGACCCACCAATATCAAACCCTGGTCGGAGAGGGAGGAGAAGTCTTATCCGCCGGCCAGCGACAACTTCTGGCTTTTGCAAGGGCGCTCTATGCCAATCCGAAAATTCTGATCCTTGACGAGGCAACCTCCCATGTTGATCCGGAAACAGAACGATTCATTCAAGAGGGCCTGACACAGTTACTTAAAGAAAGGACCGCCCTTGTCATTGCCCATCGTCTTTCTACAATCCAGCATGCAGACCGGATCATCCTCCTCCACAAAGGAAGAATCCGCGAGACTGGAACGCATTCGGAATTGATGGCCAAGAAAGGACTTTACTACAGGCTTTATCAGTTACAGTTCGGAGTCAGTAGTCGGATCGTCGAATAGTCTAATCGGGTATTTAGGGTCACATCTTCACATGTCATTTTCCCGATCAGAAATTGCAATATTGCAAGCCAGACTCCGAAATACATGCCGAGATTGCTGCAAGTTGACAAAACAAATCACTGTATCCTATAAAGAATAAGGCATGATCGAGGAGAAAGAGGAATCCCAAAAGCAAGGCCCTGAAGAGGGGAAGAGAAGGGAAGTCGATCTCAATACCCTCTTTCCTGGAAAGAGTTATGATCTGAATCGCCTTTTTCCGGATGAGGGGACCAAGAGGCTTCTCAATGAACTGAAGCGAAACAAGAGGGATATTGACCGGTTTATTAAAAGTCTGAATCTCGAGGAGGAGTAGATGAAGT